>JBDHTH010000146.1:0-6740 GCA_039808545.1 Phreatobacteraceae bacterium
TCAAAGGCACGGCGGCGGTCCTGGTCGCCCGCTGGCTCTGGGGGCCGGATGCGGCGCTGGCGGCCGGGCTGGGTGCCTTTCTCGGCCATCTCTTCCCGGTCTGGCTGGGCTTCAAGGGCGGCAAGGGGGTTGCGACCTTCGTCGGACTGGCGATCGGCTTCTACTGGCCGGCGGCGCTCGCCTTCGCGGGGCTTTGGCTCGCGGTCGCCTATGCAACCCGCTACTCCGCGCTCTCGGCGCTCGCCGCGAGCCTGCTGACGCCCGCCGTCATGGCGGTCGCCGGGCATGGGCGGATGGCGCTGCTCTTCGTGCTGCTGACCGCGCTGATCTTCATCATGCACCGGGCCAATATCGCCCGGCTGCTGAGCGGCACCGAAAGCCGGATCGGCGCGAAGGGCTGATGGACCGGCCCGCCGCGCGCCCGCATCTCACCGATACGCAGCGCCGCGACTGGCTGCGGCTGATTCGCACCGACGGCATCGGGCCGCGTACCTTCCGCGCCCTGCTCAACCGCTATGGCGGCGCGCAGGCTGCGCTCGAAGCCCTGCCGGCATTGGCAAGGCGCGGCCAGGGTCCGGCGCCGCGCATCCCGAGCCCGGCGGCGATCGAGGCCGAGATGGCGGCGGCCAGCGCGGCCGGCGTCAGCTTCATCGGGCTCGGCGAGCCCTCCTATCCGCCGATGCTGCGGACGATCGACGACGCTCCGCCGCTGCTGGCGGTGCGCGGGTCCGCCGACATTCTCACGCGGCGGGCGATCGCCCTGGTCGGGGCGCGCAACGCCTCGGCGGTGGGCCTGAGGATGACCGAGATCCTGGCGCGCGGCCTCGGCGAGGCGGGCTTCGCGATCGTCTCGGGGCTTGCCCGCGGCATCGATGCGGCGGCCCATCGCGCCAGCCTGAAGACCGGGACGGTGGCGGTGCTGGCGGGCGGCCATGCGCGGCCCTACCCGGCCGAGAATATCGGCCTCCTGGAGCAGCTTCTCGAGCATGGCTGCGCGGTCAGCGAGATGCCGCTCGACTGGGAGGCGCGGGCGCACGACTTTCCGCGCCGCAACCGCATCGTGTCCGGCATGACGCTCGCGACCGTCGTGGTGGAGGCGGCGCAGCGCTCGGGCTCGCTGATCACGGCGCGGCTGGCGGCCGAGCAGGGCCGCGAGGTGTTCGCTGTGCCCGGCTCGCCGCTCGACGCGCGCGCGGCCGGCGCGATCCGCCTCCTGAAGGACGGCGCGACGATGGCGACGGAGCCGGCCGACATCATCGGCGCGCTCGGCGGCATCGCGCTGCCGCCCGATGTCGAGTTCCTGGGCGAGCGGGAGCGCGACGCGCCGGCGGAAGATTCGGTGCCGGAAACGGACCGGCAGCGCGTCATCGCCCTGCTCGGCGTCGTTCCGGCGAGCCTCGACGAGATCGTCCGCTATTCCGGCCTGCCGCCGCATGTCGTGCAGGGCGTGATTCTCGAATTGGAGATCGCCGGCCGTGCCGAGCGGCTCGGCGCCAATATGGTGGCGCTACGCGCTCCGGGATAAGCGCCTCAGGGGGCGCCGGGCACGCTGAGCTCCGGCACGCGCTCCGGCATATGAGCGCGTTCGCTGGCCTCGATCCGCGCCATGTCGAGCAGATAGGCCAGCGTCGGAAGGCCCGAGCCGCGCGCCATGACGGCGAGCTCACCGGTCAGCGCCGCAACATAGGCCGCGATCTCCGTCGCCGATGCATTGTCGGAGAGTTCCGCGGGAGGGACTTGGTCCGGCCGTCCTCGCATGTCGTTCGCCCTATCGTTTCGATCCCGCCATCACACGTTATGCGGGATTATAATGCAATACGAAACTAAAAATTGCACCCTCCCATAGGACGCAACGGCGGCGCGCGATTTGACAGCGTGGGGACGCTCCCCCATTTTCCGCCCATCCTGCCAGGCGCGATATCGGCGTCGGACACCCCTGAGAACCCACCCCCTTTGAATGGAAACCTTCGAAGGGGGTGGGTTCTCATTCGTTCGAATCGATCACTGCCCTGCGTTTCGATCCCGATCGAGAGGCAGCGTGATCTACCTCAAGTTTGGAGACGGTCTTGGCCGACACGGTGGTCATCGTCGAATCGCCGGCCAAAGCGAAGACGATCAACAAGTATCTGGGAAGCGGCTATGAGGTTCTCGCCTCCTTCGGCCATGTGCGCGACCTGCCCTCCAAGGACGGCTCGGTCGACCCGGATCACGATTTCGCGATGGTCTGGGACGTCGATCCGAAGTCGCAGAAGCGTGTCTCCGACATCGCTCGAGCCGTGAAGGGTGCACGCGCGGTCGTGCTCGCCACCGACCCGGACCGCGAGGGCGAGGCGATCTCCTGGCACGTGCTGGAGATGCTGAAAGAGAAGAAGGCGCTCAAGGATCAGGACGTCAAGCGCGTCACCTTCAACGCCATCACCAAGCAGTCGATCGACGCCGCGATGAAGAGCCCGCGCGACATCGATTCCGATCTGGTCGACGCCTATCTGGCGCGGCGCGCCCTTGACTACCTCGTCGGCTTCACGCTCTCGCCGGTGCTTTGGCGCAAGCTGCCGGGCGCCCGCTCGGCCGGCCGGGTGCAATCCGTGGCACTCCGGCTGATCTGCGACCGCGAGCGCGAGATCGAGGTGTTCGTCACGCGCGAATACTGGTCGATCCTCGCCAAGCTGAAGACGCCGCGCGGCGACATCGTCGAGGCGCGGCTCGTCGGCGCGGACGGCAAGAAGCTCCAGCGGCTCGATGTCGGCACCGAGGCGGAGGCGAAGGCGTTCCGCGCCGCGCTCGAGGCCGGGCAGTACAAGGTCGTCTCGGTCGAGGCGAAGCCCTGGCGGCGCCATCCCTACCCGCCCTTCACGACCTCGACCTTGCAGCAGGAAGCCTCGCGCCAGCTTGGCCTCGCGCCGGCCCGCACCATGCAGATCGCTCAGCGCCTCTATGAGGGCGTCGATATCGGCGGCGAGACGGTCGGCCTCATCACCTATATGCGCACCGACGGCGTGCAGATCGCCGAGGAGGCGATCGGCGAGGCGCGCGCCGTCATCGGCAAGCGCTACGGCGATCGCTACGTGCCGACCGCCCCGCGCCGCTATACGAGCAAGGCCAAGAACGCCCAGGAGGCCCATGAGGCGATCCGCCCGACCTCGCTCGCCCGCCTGCCGGCCGATATCCGCAATCGCCTCGAGCCCGAGCAGGCCGGCCTCTACGACCTGATCTGGAAGCGCACCATCGCCAGCCAGATGGAATCGGCCGAGATCGAGCGCACCATCGCCGACATCCAGGCGACCGCCGGCGGCCGCGTGCTCGACCTGCGCGCCACCGGCTCGGTCGTGAAGTTCGACGGTTTCCTCACGCTCTACCAGGAGGGGCGCGACGACGACGCGGAGGACGAGGATTCCAAGCGCCTCGCGCCGCTCTTTCAGGGCGAGTCCCTCGGCCTCGACAAGGTCCTCACCGACCAGCATTTCACCGAGCCGCCGCCGCGCTTCACCGAGGCGACGCTCGTCAAGCGCATGGAGGAGCTCGGCATCGGCCGCCCCTCCACCTATGCGGCGACCCTCCAGGTGCTGCGCGACCGCGACTATGTGACGCTGGAGAAGAAGCGCCTCATCCCGCAGGACAAGGGCCGGCTCGTCACGGCGTTTCTCGAAAGCTTCTTCGGACGCTATGTCGAATACGACTTCACGGCCGACCTGGAGGAGAAGCTCGACACCATCTCGGCCGGCGAGATCGACTGGCGGACGGTGCTGCGCGATTTCTGGCGCGACTTCACCGCCAATGTCGACAAGACCAAGGAGCTGCGCGTCGGCGACGTGCTGACCGCGCTCGATGAGCTCCTCGGGCCGCATATCTTCCCGACCAAGGCCGATGGCAGCGATCCGCGCGCCTGTCCGAGCTGCGGCGAGGGCCGCCTGTCGCTGAAGCTCGGCAAATACGGCGCCTTCATCGGCTGCTCGAACTATCCGGACTGCCGCTTCACGCGCCAGTTCACGGCGCAGGGCAACGGCGAGAACGCCAACGACAACAACCGCGTCCTCGGCACCGACCCGGCGACGGGGCTGGAAGTGGCTCTCAAGGACGGGCGCTTCGGGGTCTTCCTGCAGCTCGGCGACGGCGAGAAGCCGAAGCGCTCCAGCCTGCCGAAGGGCACCGACCCCGCGACGCTGGACCTCGAAACCGCGCTGGCGCTGCTGGCGCTGCCGCGCGAGGTTGGCCTGCATCCGGAGACGCGGGAGCCGATCCTCGCCGGCATCGGCCGCTACGGGCCCTACGTGCAGCACGGCCGGACCTACGCCAACCTATCGGCCGGCGACGACGTGCTGACCGTCGGCCTCAACCGGGCCGTGACGCTGATCGCCGAGAAGGAAGCGGGCGGGCGCGGCCGCGGCGGCGCCCCGGCCGGACGCGCGCTCGGCGAGCATCCGACGCTCGGCGGGCCGGTAACGGTGCGCGCCGGCCGCTACGGGCCTTACGTCAACCACGGCAAGGTCAACGCGACGCTGCCGAAGGGCGTCGATCCCGACACGCTGACCATGGACGCGGCAGTGCCGCTGCTCGCGGAGCGCGCCGAGAAGACCGGCGCCGCGACGCCCAAGAAAGCGGCGCCGAAGAAGGCCGCCGCTGCCAAGAAGGCGCCTGCCGCGAAGAAGCCGGCTGCCAAGAAGGCCGCCGGCGGCAAGACGAAAGCCTGAGCTGAAAGGACGCCGGGTGGCGCGACGCAAGACGGGAGCCAGAAGCGAGGCGCCGGGCAAGGACGAGATCCTCGCCTTCGTTTCGGCGACGCCGGGCAAGGTCGGCAAGCGCGAGATCGCGCGGCATTTCAACCTCGATTCGGCCGGCAAGATCGCGCTGAAGCAGACGCTGAAGGACATGGCGGAGGACGGCACGATCGGCCGCCGCCGCTCGCGCATCGAACGCCCCGGCAAGCTCGCGCCGGTCCTCGTCGGCGACGTCACGGGCCGCGACGCGGATGGCGAGTTGCTGGCAAGGCCGTCGAGCTGGGACGAGCGTGAGCAAGGTCCCGCCCCCGCCATCCAGCTCCTGCCCTGGCGCTCGCAGGATGCCGGCCCGGCGCCGGGCGTCGGCGACCGCGTGCTGATCCGCATGCGCGAGGGCGAGACGACCGAGGCGGGCCTGGCGACCGGCCGCGTCGTCAAGGTGCTCGCCAAGGACAAGGCGCGCATTCTCGGCCTGTTCCGCGCCAATCCGGGCGGCGGCGGGCGCATCGTCGCGATCGAGAAGCGCAATTCCGGCCGCGAAATCCTGGTGCCGGCGGGGCTCGAGGGCGGCGCCGCCGACGGCGACCTCGTCGCGGCCGACATCGCCCGGTCGGGCCGGCTCGGCGCGGTGCACGCCGCCGTCAAGGAGAAGCTCGGCACGATTGCGAGCGAGAAGACGATCAGCCTGATCGCCATCCATGCCCACAATATTCCGAACGTCTTCCCGCGCACGGCGCTCGCCGAGGCGGAGGCCGCCAAGCCGGCCGATCTCGCGGGGCGCGAGGATTGGCGCAGCCTGCCGCTCGTCACCATCGATCCGCCGGACGCCAAGGACCATGACGACGCAGTCCATGCCGAGGCCGACACGGCTGCCGACAATCCCGGCGGGCATATCGTCACGGTGGCGATCGCCGATGTCGCGGCCTATGTGCGGCCGGGCTCGGCGCTCGACCGCGAGGCGCTGCTGCGTGGCAACTCGGTGTATTTCCCTGACCGCGTCGTGCCGATGCTGCCGGAGCGCATCTCCAACGACCTCTGCTCGCTGAAGCCCGCCGTCGACCGCCCTGCCCTCGCGGTGCGGATGGCGATCGGCGCCGACGGGCGCAAGAAGCGCCACAGCTTTCACCGGATCATGATGCGCTCGGCGGCGCGGCTCGCCTATGTCGAAGCGCAATCGGCGATCGACGGCATGCCGAGCGATACGACCGGCCCGCTGCTCGATCCGGTGCTGAAGCCGCTCTGGGCCGCCTATGCGGCGGTGAAGAAGGCACGCGATGCCCGCGAGCCCCTCGATCTCGACCTGCCGGAGCGCAAGATCCTCCTGAAGGAGGACGGCACGATCGACCGCGTCGTGACGCCGGCCCGGCTCGACGCGCACCGGCTGATCGAGGAGTTCATGATCCTCGCCAATGTCGCGGCGGCCGAGACGCTGATCGCGCAGAAGGTGCCGCTGCTGTTCCGCATCCATGACGCGCCTAGCCCCGAGAAGCTGCTGGCGCTGAAGGAGTTCCTGGCGACGCTCGACATCAAGTTCGCGAAGGTGGCGGGCGTGGCGCCGGCCGATTTCAACGCGATCCTGAAGCGCGGCGCGGCGGGCGATTCGGCCGCCATCATCAACGAGGTGGTGCTGCGCTCGCAGGCGCAGGCCGAGTATTCGCCGGAGAATATCGGCCATTTCGGCCTCAATCTCCGCCGCTACGCGCATTTCACCTCGCCGATCCGCCGCTATTCCGACCTGATCGTCCACCGCGCGCTGATCCGCGCCCTGGCGCTCGGCAATGACGGCCTGACCGACGAGGAGATCGGCCGGCTCGACGATATCGGCCAGCGCATTTCCGACGCCGAGCGCCGCGCCATGGCGGCAGAGCGCGAGACCGCCGACCGGCTGATCGCGCATTGGCTGGCGGACCGGGTCGGGACGATCTTCGAGGGGCGGATCTCGGGCGTGACCCGCGCCGGGCTGTTCGTCCGCCTCGACGAGACCGGCGCCGACGGCTTCGTGCCGGCCGCGACGATCGGCGACGA
>JBDHTH010000147.1:0-6739 GCA_039808545.1 Phreatobacteraceae bacterium
TGATCCGGTAGCGCATGAAGGCGTCGACGACGAGGCGCTTCTGGTCGGAGGCAATGACCTCCTGCGGCGGATTCTCGAGATCCAGGATCCGCTTGTCGACGAACACGACCGTGTCGATGAACGGCATCTTGAAGTTGAGGCCGGCCTGGGACGGCGTCCCGATGACCCGGCCGAAGCGGAGCACCAGCGCCTGCTGGGTCTCGTAGACGGTGAAGACCGAGGAGAAGCCGAGGACGAGGAGGATGGCGAGGACGATGCCGACGGCGCCGCCGAAAATGGTGTTGCGCATGCTGGCGTCTCCTCAGCGCTGCTGCTGGGCCTGGCCGGGCGTCGCATTGCGCGGCCGGGTCAGGGCGTCGAGGGGCAGATACGGCACCACGGTCTGCTGGCCGGGGGTCGCGGGCTTGTCGATGATGATCTTGTCGGTGTTGCCGAGCACCCGCTCCATCGTCTCGAGATAGATGCGCTGCCGCGTCACCTCGGGCGCCTTGGCGTATTCCTCATAGACCTTCAGGAAGCGCGCCGTCTGGCCCTTGGCCTCGGCGATCGTCTGCTCCTTGTACGCCTCGGCCGCCTGCAGGATCTGCGCGACGCGGCCGCGCGCCTCGGGCACGACGCGGTTGGCATAGGTCTGCGCCTCGTTCTGCGCGCGCTCGGCATCGGCGCGCGCCGCCTGCACGTCGCGGAACGCATCGATCACCTGGCTCGGCGGGTCGACCTTCTGAAGCTGCACCTGGTTGATCCGGATGCCGGCCTTGTAGTGGTCGAGCGTCTTCTGGATGAGCTCGTGCACCGCCTGCTCGATCTGCTGGCGCGCGCCGGTGAGGATCGGCTGGATGTTGTTGCGGCCGACGATCTCGCGCATCGCGCTTTCGGCCACCGCCTTCACGGTACCTTCCGGGTTCTGGATGTTGAAGAGATAGTCGCCCGCCCCGCCGGGCTTGATCACCCAGAGCACCGTGAAGTCGACGTCGACGATGTTCTCGTCGCCCGTCAGCATGAGGCTTTCCTCCGGAACGTCGCGGGTCGTCGGCGTGCCGCGCCTCGGATCATCGACGATGCGCATGCCGATATCGATCGCGCTCTGGCGCGTGACCTTCGGCGTCAGCACCGACTCGACCGGATAGGGCAAGTGGTATTGCAGGCCCGGCTCGGTCGTGCCGACGAACTTGCCGAAGCGCAGCACGACGCCCTGCTCGTCCGGCGCGACCGTGTAGAAGCCGGTCAGCATCCAGCCGAGCGCGATGAGCACGGCCAGCAGCGCCAGCCCGCGTCCGCCGAACATGCCGCCGGTCGGCAGGACGTTCTTCAGCCGGTCCTGGCTGCGGCGGATCAAATCTTCGAGATCGGGCGGCGTGGGCCCCTGATTCTGCGGCCCCTGCCCCCACGGACCGCGCGGCTGCGATCCCCACGGGCCGCCGCCACTCTGGTTGCTCCACGGCATCGATACTGTTCCCTTCGGCGCTTCGGCTTAGCCGCGAGACGCGGCGCATGGTGAGACGCGCGGTTATAGGGGACGAAAACGCCCCTTTCAACGCGCGCCCGGTCGCTGTCACTTAAGGATGCCTAACAGGAACGGCAACCGCCACCCGGCCGCGCCTATCGCGGGCCGGCGCCGGCCGCTACGATCGCGCTTTCCCCGCAAGGATTCGCGACGCGTGCCTCAGACCCTTTCGATGCCCCGGATCGTCTTCGTCCTCGCGCGCGCCGCGGGCGACGGGCTGATCGGCATCGACAACCGCATGCCCTGGCATCTCGGCTCCGACCTCAAGCGTTTCAAGGCGATCACAGGCGGCGGCGTGGTGCTGATGGGGCGTAAGACCTACGAGTCGATCGGCCGGCCGCTCCCCCGCCGCACCAGCATCGTCGTCAGCCGCGCGCCCAGCGCAGTCGTCGAGGCCGGGCCGGAGACGCGGGTGCTATGGGCACAAACCGTCGAGGACGGCCTCGTGCGCGCCGACGCGGCCGCGCTGGCGGCCGGGCGGGACGAGGTCTTCGTGATCGGCGGCGCCGAGATGTTCGACGCCTTCGCCCCGCTCTGCGAGAAGGTCCACCTGACCGAGATCGCGATGACGGCGCTGCGCGGCGAGACCGCTCGCTACTTCGCGATGCCGTTCCCTGAGAACGCGTGGGAGACGGTCGAGGCGCTCGACCTTCCGGCCGGGCCCAAGGACGATTTCCCGACCCGTTACCGCGTTCTCATCCGCCGCCAGCCGGTCGGCCGCCAGCGCCAGGTCGAGGGCGCGTCGGAGGCGGCGGGGCGCGCTGCCTTCATCGATAGTGTACGGGCCGCGTAACGACTATCCGGATCAGGCTTCGGCCAGCGCCCGCAACGCCGCGCCGGTCAGGCGCTGCACCGTCCAGCCCTCCATCGGCTCGGCGCCGATCGCCCGGTAGACCTCGATCGCCGGCGCGTTCCAGTCGAGCACCCACCATTCGAGCCGCCCGAGCTTTTCCTCCACGCAGCGTTTCGCCAGGGCCGCCATGAGCGCCTTGCCGATGCCGGCGCCGCGCGCCTCGGGCTCCACATAGAGATCCTCCAGCCAGATGCCGTGGCGGCCGAGGAAGGTCGAGAAATTGTAGAACCAGAGGGCGAAGCCGACGAGCCGCCCCTCCCGCACCGCGACATCGCAGAACACGCGCGGATGATCGCCGAACAGGGCGGCGCGGAAATCGGCCGCATCCGCCACCATCTGATGCTCGAGCTTCTCGTAGCGGGCGAGCGCGCGCACCATCTCGACGATGCGCGCCTCCTCGCCGGGGCGGGCCGGCCGAACCTCGACCATGCCGCTCATACGGCGATCGGCGCCTTGATGTTCGGGTGCGGGTCGTAATGCTCGAGCCGGAAATGCTCGTAGCGGAACTGGAACAGGTCCTTCACGGACGGGTCGAGCCGCATAACCGGCAATTCGCGCGTCTCGCGCATCAATTGCAGCCGCGCCTGCTCCAGATGGTTGAGGTAGAGATGCGCGTCGCCGAGCGTGTGGATGAACTCGCCGGCCTGAAGCCCCGTCACCTGCGCGATCATCATGGTCAGCAGCGCGTAGCTCGCGATGTTGAACGGCACGCCGATGAACACGTCGGCCGAGCGCTGGTAGAGCTGGCAGGAGAGCTTGCCGTCCGCGACATAGAACTGGAACAGGCAATGGCAGGGCGCGAGCGCCATCTTGTCGAGATCGGCCGGGTTCCAGGCCGAGACGACGAGGCGGCGGGAATCGGGATTGCGCCGGATCTCGTTCACGACCCAGGCGATCTGGTCGATCGTCCGCCCGTCCGGCGCCGCCCAGGAGCGCCATTGCCGGCCATAGACCGGGCCGAGTTCGCCCTTCTCGTCCGCCCACTCGTCCCAGATCGAGACCCCGTGCGCCTTCAGATAGGCGATGTTGGTGTCGCCGGCCAGAAACCACAGCAGCTCGTGGATGACCGACTTCAGATGCAGCTTCTTCGTCGTCAGCAGCGGAAAGCCTTCCGACAGGTCGAAGCGCATCTGATGGCCGAACACCGACAGCGTGCCGGTGCCGGTGCGGTCGCCCTTTTCACTGCCCCGTTGAAGAATGCGCGTCAGAAGATCGAGATAGGCCTGCATGTCTCTTAACCCTTGGGGGTCGAATCCCACTATTATAGTCGTCCTGCCGCCCCGCGCCCATGCGCCCGGGCCGCCATCCACATGCACTGCGGATAGCGCGCGGATGAGATTCATGCTTATAAAGCGAAATAAGCCATTGGCGTATTTTTCGATTGGCAAATATCCGCCAATGGCGTAATATTTCAACTGAACAGTCCATCGCGACCGACCCGACGATTGGGGATGTCATTCCCGGTCTCGGCAGCATCCGGAAGATGCGGTTCGGACTCGGCAACAAGGGTAAGCGCGGCGGAGGGCGTGCAGTGTATTTCCTGATCGTCGCCGACGACACGCGATCATGCCGTTCGCCTACGCCAAAAGTGAGCAATCCGACCTGACCGCCGCCGACAAGAAGGTCCTGATCGCTCTCGTCAAGGAGTACGAAAATGGCTGACAAGCGCAGTAAGTTTGGCCTCGGCCTCGAGGAAGGGCTACGCGAAGCATTGGCCTGGAAGCGCGGCGAACTCGCTCTCGAAACTTTGAATATCGACCCGATGCCCGTAGAGCGCATCCGCGCCATCCGCCGGAAGGTCGCCAAATCCGCCAAGGAGTTCGAGCGCCGGTTCGGTATCCCGGCGGCCACCATCAACAATTGGGAGCAAGGCCGTCGCAAGCCGGACCCGGCGGGCCGCCTGCTGCTCCAGACGATCGAAGCGGCCCCCGATCTCGTCGAGAAGATTGCGGCCGACAATCACGCGGCTGCCGCATGATCTTGCATCTGCGGGGGCCGCGCCGATTGCACCCTTTGAAATCCGCCGCGTCCCGTCCTATATGTGGGGAGCCGGCGCAAGCCGGCTATGGCGATAAACGGACATCGAAATAAGCTCTTCGGACCCGGGGGCGGTACCCGGCGCCTCCACCCGAGCGCATCTTCCGGCAGCGGAATATGCGTTCCGGCGGGGGCGAAATAGGATCGACGAGGGTGTAAAGGGTGCTCTTTCGCTCGGCATGGTACCGCCGTTATCGGGCTAAACTTATAGTTGCCAACGACAACTATGCTCCGGTCGCGGTTGCCGCGTAAGCGGTACCCAAAACCGAAATCAAGTCCTTGCGTGTAGCAGCGTAAGGCGGGGTTCGGGGGCACCTGGCAACAGAAGCCCTCACTTCCCTCCCGGCCTTTCTTGCGCTATCGGACCGCTCTTTCCCGGCGTCCCGGAATCTGGTCTTCTGCGCCCATGGCCGATCTCATCCGTTACGATCTTCTCGCCCAGGAGGCCCTGCGCGGCGTGGTCCGCAAGGTGCTCTCCGACGTCGCGCGCGACGGCCTGCCGGGCGACCATCATCTTTATATCGCGTTCGACACGCGCAGCCCCGGCGTGCGCCTCTCCACGCGCATGCGCGAGCGCTACCCGGAAGAGATGACGATCGTCCTCCAGCACCAGTTCTGGGACCTCAACGTCACTGAGCACGCCTTCGAAGTCGGCCTGTCCTTCGGCGGCGTGCCGGAGCGGCTGCTGGTGCCCTTCGCGGCGATGAAGGGGTTCTTCGATCCGTCCGTGCAGTTCGGCCTGCAATTCGAGAGCGAGGGCGAGGGCGAGGAGGCCAAGACGCCGGCCAAGCCGGCCGACGCGAAGGTCGAGGCGCCCGCGAAAGCCCCGCAGCTCGCCCCCGCCCGCCAGCAGCCCGCCGAGGCCGCTCCGGTCGAGGCCGCGCCGCGCCGCAAGCCGCGCGCCGAGCCGGCCGCCAAGGACACGGCGCCCGAGCCCGCGAAGGACGCGCCGAAACCGCCGGCCGCCCCCGAGGCGGGGGCCGAGACGGCGCCGCGCAGCGCCGAGATCGTCTCCATCGACAAGTTCCGGAAGAAATGAGCGCCCAGCGCGCAACCGGGCGCTGAGCCGTGACGAGCGCGGCCTGGCTGCCGATCGTCCTGCTCGTCGCCTCGAACGTCTTCATGACGTTCGCCTGGTACGGCCACCTGAAATTCACCGACAAGCCGATCGCCCTGGCGATCCTCGCGAGCTGGGGCATCGCGCTCATCGAGTATTGCCTGGCGGTGCCGGCCAACCGGATCGGCCACGGCACCTATTCGGCGGCCGAGCTGAAGACCATCCAGGAGGTCATCACGCTCGTCGTCTTCGCGGGCTTCTCGGTCCTCTACCTGAAGGAAGCGCTGACCCTGAACCACGCGGTCGGCTTCGCCTTCATCGCGCTCGGCGCCTTCTTCGTCTTCAAGGGGCCCTTCGCATGAGTGCCGAGATCGTCAATCTCCGCCTCGCCCGCAAGCGCAAGGCGCGCGCCGAGGCCGAGCGCGAGGCCGACGCCAACCGCACCAGGCACGGCATCGGCCGCGCCGAACGCGACCTCGCCAAGGCCGAGCGCCGCCTGTCCGACGCCCGGCTCGACGGCGCGCGGCTCCCCGGGGACGAGGATCCAGGGTGAAGAGCGCGGTCGAGAAGCGCTCGATCATGATCGCGGGCCACCGCACCAGCGTCAGCATCGAGAGCGCGTTCTGGCAGGCGCTGAAGGAGCTCGCCGAGGCCCGCGGCCTCACCCTCTCGGCCCTCATCGCCGAGATCGATGCGGCGCGCAGTCAGGCCAATCTGTCCTCCGCGATCCGCCTCTACGTGCTGGCGGCCTATCGTGCCGCGGCCTCCAAGGACGACCGTTGATTTCCTGAAATCAGGCCGAGAAGAGCCGCCTCGGCGCCCTTACCGGATCTGCGGCGCCGGCCGGATATCGATCGGCGGCGGCAGGGGCGGCGCGGCCGGGCGCGGGGCGGAGCGCTCCGGCTCCGGGGCCGATGGCGGCGCCAGCTCGTAGGCCTTGCGGATGCGCTCCAGCAGCGCCTCGCGCTCGGATTCCGAGAGGGTCCGGCGCGGCAGCGGCGTCCGCACCGAGGGCGGCGCGGTTGCGGCCGGCGGCGTCTCGCTATGGGGAGCGCTCTGGGCGGGCGGCGCCGGCCGGGCCTCAGGCGCTGGGCGCGTTTCGGGGGCTGGACGCGCCTCAGGCGCCGCGCGCGGCTCCGGCGTCGGGCGCGCCTCGGGCACGGGACGAGGCTCCGGCGCGGGTCTGACCGCGGCCGGCGGCTCGGCGGCGGGCGGCGGCGGCGCAGCCGGTGCCGGCGGCAGCGCGACCGGGGCCGGCTTCGGCTCGTTCTGCAATCGCCGCATGCGC
>JBDHTH010000148.1:0-6717 GCA_039808545.1 Phreatobacteraceae bacterium
GCGGGCCGGCGATCCGCGCCTGCGCCTGCGGGAGGACGACGCGACCCGCGCGCGCGATCTGCTGGACCGGCTGGCGGCGGCGCTCGACGCCCTCGCCGCGCTCGACGACGGCGCGCCGCACCCGCTCGCCGTGCTGGCGGCCGCGCATCGCGCCGCGCTCCTCGCCCTGGCGGCCGAAGACGACGATGTCGCGTCGATCGCGCCCGACGATCCCGTCCTCGCCTTTCTCGACAGCCTCGCGGCCGCCCCGGATCATCGCCTGACCGCGACGCTTGCCGAGTATCCGGCGCTGTTCGAGGCGCTCGCCGGCACCGCGACGGTCGGCGTGCCGGTGCCGCGCGGCGCCCGCGTCGCGATCCTCGGCCAGCTCGAGGCGCGCTTCCAGACCGCCGACCTGGTCGTGCTGGCCGGGCTGGAGGAGGGCACCTGGCCCGCCAGCATCGCGGCCGATCCCTGGCTCAACCGCACCATGCGCCGCGATTTCGGCCTGCCGCAGCCGGAATGGCGCATTGGCCTGGCGGCGCACGACTTCGTGTCGCTGTCGGGCGCGCGCCGCGTCGTCTTCGCGCATGCCGAGAAGGTGGCGGGCGTGCCGACC
This sequence comes from Phreatobacteraceae bacterium, assembly GCA_039808545.1. GTDB lineage: Bacteria > Pseudomonadota > Alphaproteobacteria > Rhizobiales > JBDHTH01 > JBDHTH01. The sequence continues at coordinate 599 of JBDHTH010000148.1, forward strand.
GTCGCGTCGCGCTGGCTCCAGCGCCTCGAGGCGGTGCTGGGCTCCGACCGGACCGCCGGGCTGCGCGCCGTCGGCGACCGCTACCTGGCGCTGGCGCGTAGGCTCGACCGGCCGGCCGCGATCCGTCCGGCCCCGCGCCCGATGCCGGTCCCGCCGGCCCCGCTGCGCCCGAAGCGCCTCTCGGTGACCGAGATCGAGACGCTGCTGCGCGATCCCTATTCGATCTATGCCCGCCATGTGCTGCGCCTCTACCCGCTCGATCCGCTCGACGCCGCGCCCGGCGCCGCCGACAAGGGCACCTTGCTGCACGGCGCGCTCGACGCCTTCGCGGCCGCCTATCCCGAGGCGCTGCCCGACGACATCGCGGCTTTCGTGGCGGCGCGCGCCGAGGAGGGGCTGAAGGCCTTCGCGGCCTTTCCGGACCTCGTGGCGCTCTGGCGGCCGCGCATCGCCCGCGTCGCCGAGTGGTTTGCGCGCTTCGAGCGCGAGCGCCGCGCCGGCGTCGCCGCCGTGCTGAGCGAGCGCTCGGGCCGCCTCGACATCCCGCTCGGCGAGATCGTCTTCACGCTCACGGGCCGCGCCGACCGCATCGACCGCCTGAAGGACGGCGCCTACGCGGTGCTCGACTACAAGACCGGCGTGCCGGCCGGCATCAAGCAGGTGCTGGCGGGCCTCGCGCCGCAGCTCCCGCTGGAGGCCGCGATGCTGGCGCGCGGCGCCTTCGCGGATATTCCCCGCGGCGCCGAGGTCTCGGAGATCGCCTATGTGCGGATCTCGGGCGGGCGCCCGGCCGGCGAGTTCCGCCCCATCCCGCCCGATGGCGGCACGGTCGCGGACCTCGCCGACGAGGCGATCGACCAGCTCACCGGCGTGCTGGCCCGGCTGATCGCGGGCGATGCGCCCTTCGCCTCGCTGGTCTCGCCGCAATTCGCGAGCCGCTACGGCGAGTACGACCATCTCGCCCGCATCCGCGAATGGGCAGGCAGCGGGGAGGGCGGCGCATGAGCGGCCGCGAGGTCCCGCTCGAGACGCGCCGGCGCCAGCGCCTTGCGGCCGATCCGGTCCGCTCCGTCTGGGTGTCGGCCAATGCCGGCTCGGGCAAGACTTTCGTGCTCGCCCGCCGCGTCGCCCGCCTGCTGCTGGCCGGCACGCCGCCGGCCCGCATCCTCTGCCTGACCTTCACCAAGGCGGCGGCCGCCACCATGGCGAACCGCGTCTTCGCGGCGCTCGCGCAATGGGCGACCGCCGACGATGCCGCGCTCGACGCGATCCTCGACGAGGTCGATGGCGAGCGCGCCAGCCCGGCCCGCCGCGCCGCCGCCCGCCGCCTCTTCGCGACCGCGCTGGAGACGCCGGGCGGGCTGAAGATCGACACGATCCACGGCTTCTGCACCCGCATCCTCCAGCAATTCCCGGTCGAGGCCGGCGTGCCGGCGCACTTCGCCGTCATCGAGGATCGCGAGCGCGCGGTCGTGCTGGAGCGGATCAAGGCGGAGCTGCGCATCGATGCCGACCGTCGCCCCGAGACGCCGGTCGCCGAGGCGCTGGCGCGGCTCGGCGCGCGCGGCGCCGACGAGACGGTCGACAAGCTGATCGACGAGGCGATCGGCAAGCGCGAGGCTTACGCGGCCTGGCTCGGCGAGGCCGGGGGGATAGGCGGCATCGATGCCGATCTCGGTGCTCTGCTCGACCTGCCCGAGGGCGTCACGGCCGCGAGCGTGGAGGCCGATATCCTTGCGGGCGCCGCCTTCTCGCTCCCCGAGGCCGCCTCGGTGGCGGATGCGCTGGAGAGCATCGGCGGCGCGACCAACGGCAAGACGGCGGCGCGCTTTCGCGCCTATGCGGCGGCGCGCGATAGCGAAAGCTACCGCGCGATCTTCGCCAAGGGCGACGGCGAGGTGCGCGCCGCCGGCCCGAGCTTCGCGACCAAGGCGTTCAACGAGCGGTTTCCTCACCTGTCGGCGCGCATTTCGGCCGAGATCGAGCGTCTCGCAGGCCTGATCGACCTCGAACGCGCCGTCGAGATCCGCGACCTCAGCCACGCGCTCGCGGTGGTGATGGGTTCGGTCGAGCGACGTTATGCCTTCGCCAAGCGGGCCGGCGGCTTGCTCGACTTCGACGACCTCATCGCCCGCGTCCGCGCTCTGCTCGCCACCGACGCGGTGCGCTGGGTGCATTACAAGATCGACGGTGGCATCGACCATGTGCTGATCGACGAGGCGCAGGATACGAGCCCGGCGCAATGGGACATAGTCCGCGCCCTGGTGAGCGAGTTCACGGCCGGCGCCGGGGCGCGGCGCGAGGCCCGCACCATCTTCGCGGTCGGCGACGAGAAACAGTCGATCTACTCCTTCCAGGGGGCCGAGCCGCGCCTGTTCGGTGCGATGCGGGCTGAGTTCGAGCGCGACTTCACGGCGGCTGGGGCGGATTTCTCGGCGGTGCCGCTCAATTTCTCGTTCCGCTCCGCCCCCGCGATTCTGTCGATGGTCGACGAGGTCTTCGCCGATGCCGAGGCGGCGCGGGGCCTGTCCTTCGACGGCGCGCCGCCACCGCGCCATGAGGCGATCCGCCGCGACGCGCCGGGCCGCGTCGAGATCTGGGACAAGGTCGCGGTGGAGGCGCGCGAGAAGCCGAGCGCCTGGAAGAATCCGTTCGACTTCTACGATGAGGACGATGCCCGTATCGTGCTGGCGCGCCGCCTCGCCGACCGTCTCGCCGCGATGATCGGCCGCGCCGGCCTGCCCTCGGGCGCCCGCACGCTCCGGGCCGGCGACGTGCTGATCCTGGTGCGCACGCGCGGCGCGCTGTTCGACGCGATCATCCGGGCGCTGAAGGCGCGCGGCGTCGCGGTGGCGGGCGCCGACCGGATGCGGCTCGGCGAGCATATCGCGGTCATGGACCTGCTGGCGCTTGCCGATGCGCTGCTGATGCCGGCCGACGACCTGGCGCTCGCCACCATCCTGAAGAGCCCCCTCTTCGGCCTCGACGAGGAGGCGCTGATGGCGCTCGCGGCCCACCGCAAAGGCACGCTCCGCCAGGCGCTCGATGAGGCCGCCGAGCCGCGCCTCGCCAGCATCGCCGAGACGCTCAGGCGCTGGACGCGCGAGGCGGCGGCGCTCGATCCCTTCGCGTTCTATTCCCGCCTCCTCGGGCGCGACGGGCTGCGCGCCCGCTTCTTCGCGCGGCTCGGCGAGGAGGCGGCCGACGCGCTCGACCTGTTCCTGGAGGCGGCCCGCAACTTCGCGCAGGCGCAGCCCGGAACGCTGGCCGGCTTCGCGCGTTGGCTGCGCGCCGATTCCTCCGACGTGAAGCGCGACATGGACGTGGCGCGCGACGAGGTGCGCGTGATGACCGTGCACGGCGCCAAGGGCCTGGAGGCCCCGCTCGTCATCCTCGCCGACACGCTGAGCCCGCCGACCGGGGCCGGCGATCCGAAGCTGTTCGCGATCGAGGTGCCGGGCCGCGGCCACCCGGCGCTGCTCTATTCCCCCGCTAAGGGGCGCGATGCCGGCCCGGTGATCGCGGCGCGATCGCGGGTCGCGGCGGCGCGCGAGGAGGAATATCGCCGCCTCCTCTACGTGGCGCTCACCCGCGCCGAGGACATGGCCTGGATCGCCGGCGCGGTGCCGGGCAAGCCGAGCACGGCGCCGAGCTGGTACGACATGGTCCGCGCAGCGCTGGAGCCGGGCGCCGAGCCCTTCGCGGAGGGCGAGGTCACGGGACTTCTCTGGCGGCGCGGACCTGAGGCGCCCGCGCCGGCGGCGCTCGTGCCGCCGCCTGCGGCCATCGCCGATGAAGACCGGCCGGCCTGGCTGGCGCCGCTGCGCCGGCCGGCCGACATCGCGCCGGCCCGCGTGGCGCCGAGCCGCTTCCCGGCCGTTCCAAAGCCCCTGGGCGACGATCCGGCCCGCCGGCGCGGCCTTCTGGTGCATGCGCTGCTGCAGGCGCTCGGCGATGCGCCGCTGCTGGAGCGGCAGGCCGTGGCCGGACGCCTTCTCGCACGGCAGAAGGACCTGTCGCCGCATGCCGCGACGGCGCTTCTCGCCGAGGTCATGGCGGTTTTCGATACGGCCGAGGCGGCGGCGCTTTTCGCGCCCGGCAGCCGCGCCGAGGTGCCGCTCGTCGGCCGCCTGGCGCGTGCCGACGGCAGCTTCCTGGAGGTCTCGGGCCGCATCGACCGCCTGGCGGTCGCGCCCGATGCGGTGCGGATCGTCGATTTCAAGACCGACCGCCGCCCGCCGCCGCGCGGCGCTGCGCTGCCGGCCGCCTATGTGACACAGCTCGCGCTCTATCGTGCTCTGCTCATCCCGCTCTTTCCGGGCCGCCGCGTCGAGGCCGCGATCCTGTGGACGGCCGCACCGCGCCTCGATGTGATCGAAACGGCCGCCCTGGACGCGGCCGTTTCGCAGGCGCTTCGGGCGTAGGCTGCCGCTACCGCGCCAGCCAGCCGCCGTCGACCGGCAGCGTGATGCCGTGCACGTAGCGCGCCGCGTCCGAGGCGAGGAACACCGCCGCGCCGCCGAGATCGGCCGGATCGCCCCAATGCCCGGCCGGGATGCGCGCCAGGATCTGGGCGCTGCGATCCTCGTCGGCCCTCAGCGCCGAGGTGTTGTTGGTGACGAAATAGCCCGGCGCGATCGCGTTGACGTTGATGCCCTTGCCGGCCCATTCGCAGGCAAGCAGCTTCGTCAGCCCGGCGACGCCCGCCTTCGAGGCCGTGTAGGACGCAACCCTTATGCCGCCCTGGAAGGAGAGCAGCGAGGCGATGTTGATCACCTTGCCGCCGCCCTGCGCCAGCATCGGCTTGGCGGCCGCCTGCGTCAGGAAGAACAGCGATTTGAGGTTGACGTCCATCACCGCGTCCCAGTCGGCCTCGGTGAAGTCGGTCGCATCGGCCCGGCGGATGATGCCGGCATTGTTGACGAGGATGTCGAGCCGCCCGGCCCAGGCGAGCACCTGCTCGACGATGCGCTGCGCCGGCTCGATGCTGCCGAGATCCTCGCGGATCGCCAGCACCCGCCGCCCGGTCGGCGCGATCCGCGCCTCGGTCTCCTCCATCGCGGAGCGGCCGACGAGCGCGACATCGGCGCCCGCCTCGGCGAGCGCGACCGCGATCGCCTGGCCGATGCCCGTATTGGCGCCCGTGACCAGCGCGATCCGGCCCGCGAGCGAGAACGGGTTGGCGGCGCTCACCGCAAATCCCCCATGGCGACGAAATCCATGTCGGTGAAGTCGACATTGTCGCCGCCCATCGCCCAGCAGAAGGTGTAGTTGGCGGTGCCGACGCCCGAATGGATCGACCAGCCGGGCGAGATGATCGCCTCCTCGGGGGCGACGATGAGGTGCCGCGTCTCGGTCGGCTCGCCCATCATGTGGAAGATGCGGGTGTCGGGCTGCATGTCGAAATAGAGATAGACCTCGGAGCGCCGGTCATGCGTATGGCTCGGCATCGTGTTCCAGACATTGCCCGGATCGAGCATCGTATAGCCCATCACGAGCTGGCAGGACTTGCAGACATCCGGGTGGATCACCTGCACGAGCGTCCGCAGATTGGCGGTTTCGGCTGCGCCGAGGCGGAGCTTGTTGGCGTCCTCGTAGGTGAGCTTGACGGTCGGATGCGTCGCATGGGCGGGCGTCGAGAGGAGGTAGAACTTGGCCGGTTTCGAAGCCTTCGCGCTCGCGAAGCTGACCGGCCCCTCGCCGCGGCCGACATAGAGCGCCTCGCGGAACTTCAGCGGGTATTTCTTCTTGCCGACCGTGACGGTGCCCTCGCCGCCGATATTGAGGATGCCGAGCTCGCGCCGGTCGAGGAAGTTCGGCGAGCCGATCGGCTTCAGCGCCTCGAGCGCCAAAGCACCCTTGGTCGGCATGGCGCCGCCGATCACGAACCGGTCGATATGCGTGTAGGTGAGGGTGACGCGGTCCTTCGCGAAGAGCCCCTGCACCAGGAACTCCTGCCGGAGCTCCTCGGTGTTGAAGCGGCGGACCGCGGCCGGATGCGACACCTGCCGCACTTCGATCGAGGTCTTGCGGTCCGCCGACGTCAGGACCGGGTTGCCGATATCGACGGCGCTGTTCGATCTCATCATGGCTCCTTGCGAAAATGCGGCCGGCCGGGC
>JBDHTH010000149.1:0-6709 GCA_039808545.1 Phreatobacteraceae bacterium
TCGCGGGCGAATGCGTCTATGATCGGGATCGGGACGGTGAGCCTTTCATGCGGCCCGCGAGCTTATCGCAATAGGAGAAGGAAGAATATTTCCCTTTGGAAAGCGTGCGGAAAAGATAGAAATTTTCGAGACTGCCGCTCTCCGGAGGAGAAAGAGCAAAATTAATCGCTGCCCCTGGATCAAAGCGCCGGGAGCCCTATCATCCCCTGCCGGCGGCACGCCGGCTCCGCGTCGGCCTCGCCGCATCCGGAGGAACGAGCATGACGAACCGACCGACACGACGATACCGATCGCGGATCATGACCATCGATCCGACCAATGCTCCCGATCGCCGCGCCGTGCTGGCGCTCGCGGGTGCGGCCTTTGCGGCCTCGACGCTGCCGGCGCACAGCGCCACGCAGTTGCTGAACGTCTCCTACGACCCCACGCGCGAGCTCTATCGCGACATCGACCGGGCCTTCATCTCGAAATGGAAGGCCGAGACCGGCGAGACGCTGGTCATCCGCGCCTCCCATGGCGGCTCCGGCCGGCAGGCGCGCTCGGTGATCGACGGCCTCAACGCCGATGTCGTCACGCTGGCCCTCGCCGCCGATATCGACGCCATCGCCAAGGCGACCAAGAAGCTTCCCGAGGATTGGCAGAAGCGGCTGCCGCACAATTCCTCGCCCTACACCTCCACGATCGTGCTCGTCGTCCGCAAGGGCAACCCCAAGGGGATCAAGGACTGGGAGGACCTGGTGAAGCCGGGCGTGCAGATCATCACGCCCAATCCGAAGACGAGCGGCGGGGCGCGCTGGAACTATCTGGCGGCCTGGGTCTACGCCATGGACAAATGGAAGGACGAGGCCAAGGCCAAGGAGTTCCTGACCACGATCTTCCGCAACGTGCCGGTGCTCGATACCGGCGCGCGCGGCTCGACCACCACCTTCGCGCAGCGCAATATCGGCGACGTCTTCATCTCCTGGGAGAACGAGGCGTTCCTGGCGCTGAAGGAGTTCGGCGAGGACAAGTTCGAGATCGTCATCCCCTCCATCTCGATGCTCGCTGAGCCGCCGGTTGCGCTGATCGACGCCAATGTCGACCAGAAGGGCACGCGCAAGGCCGCCGAGGCCTATCTGCAATTCCTCTATTCCCCCGAGGCGCAGGCGATTATCGCCCGCAACTTCTACCGGCCGGTCCGCCCCGAAAGCGCCGACAAGGCCGATCTCGACCGCCTGCCGAAGCTGCGCCTCGTCTCGATCGACGAAGGGTTCGGCGGCTGGACGAACGCCCAGAAGACGCATTTCGACGACGGCGGACTGTTCGACGCGATGCTGAAGCGCTGATCCTCGGGCAAGCCATGGCAGCGATGGATGTCAACGAACCGACCGGCGCGCCCTCCGCGCGCGCCGGCTTCCGCTTCAAGCAGCCGAGCGTGCTGCCGGGCTTCGGCCTCGCCTTCGGCTACGCGCTGCTCTATCTCGGGCTGATCGTGCTGCTGCCGCTGGCGGTGCTGATCCTGCGCGCCTCCGCGCTCGGCTTCGAGGGGATCTGGGCGATCGCCAGCGAGGAACGCGTCGCGGCGGCGCTGAAGACCTCCTTCGGGCTGTCGCTCCTGGCCGCGCTAGTCGATTCCGTCTTCGGCCTGATCATCGCCTGGGCGCTGGTGCGCTACCGGTTTCCGGGGCGGAAACTGCTCGACGCGGCGGTAGACCTGCCTTTCGCGCTGCCGACGGCGGTGGCCGGCATCGCGCTCGCGACGCTCTACGCGCCGAACGGCCTGATCGGCGGGGTCTTCGACAAGATCGGCATCAAGATCGCCTTCACGCCGCTCGGCATCTTCCTGGCGCTGGTCTTCATCGGGCTGCCCTTCGCGGTGCGCACCGTCGAGCCGCTGATCCGCGAGATCGACCGCGAGCTGGAGGAGGCCGCCGCCACCCTCGGCGCGAGTCGGGCGCGCGCGCTCCTGACCGTGATCCTGCCGCCGCTCGTGCCCGCGATCCTCACCGGCTTCGCGCTCGCCTTCGCGCGCGCCGTGAGCGAATACGGCTCGGTGATCTTCATCGCCGGCAACCTGCCTTACGTCTCCGAGATCGCGCCGCTGCTCATCGTCATCAAGCTCGAGGAGTTCAACTATGCGGGCGCCACCGCCATCGCGACGATCATGCTCGCGCTGTCCTTCTCGGTGCTGCTGCTGATCAACCTGCTGCAGGCCTATAGCCGGCGGAGATTCGGCGATGTCTGACGCCGCCAGATCCGACGCCGCCAAACGCCGCCGCGTCACGGCCAGCGTGTCGAGCGAGAGCCCCGCCGCGAAATGGGCGATCATCGCGGTGGCGGTCGGCTTTCTCGCGCTGTTCCTGCTGCTGCCGCTCGTCGTGGTCTTCATGGAGGCGCTGCGCAAGGGCTGGGCGACCTATCTGGAAGCCTTCGCCGACCCGGACGCGCAGGCCGCGATCCGCCTGACGCTGACGGTCGCGGCGATCGCGGTGCCGCTCAACATCGTCTTCGGCATCGCGGCCTCCTGGGCGATCGCCAAGTTCGAGTTTCAGGGCAAGAGCCTGCTGATCACGCTGATCGATCTGCCCTTCTCGGTCTCGCCGGTCGTCTCGGGGCTCGTCTTCGTGCTGCTGTTCGGCGCGCAGGGCCTGTTCGGCCCGTGGCTCGCGGCGCATGGCGTCGAGGTGGTCTTCGCGCTGCCCGGCATCGTGCTCGCGACCGTCTTCGTGACCTTTCCTTTCGTGGCCCGCGAGCTCATCCCGCTGATGCAGAGCCAGGGCACGACGGAGGAGGAGGCGGCGCTCACCCTCGGCGCCTCGGGCCTTCGCGCCTTCCTCACCGTGACGCTGCCGAACATGCGCTGGGCGCTGCTCTACGGCGTGCTGCTCTGCAACGCCCGCGCGATGGGCGAGTTCGGCGCCGTCGCGGTCGTCTCGGGCCATATCCGCGGCCTCACCAACACGATGCCGCTGCATGTCGAGATCCTCTACAACGAATATAATTTCGTCGCGGCCTTCGCGGTCGCCTCGCTGCTGGCGCTGCTTGCGATCGTGACGCTCGCGGTCAAATCCTTCCTGGAATGGCGTTACGGCGACGCGCTCGCCGGCCGCACCGGGCATTGAAGGTCGTCTGGATGGACATCAAGGTCGAACGCGTCTCCAAGGAATTCGGCGGGGCCAAGGCGCTCGACGACGTTTCGGTCGACATCCGCCCGGGCGAATTGCTGGCGATGCTCGGCCCCTCCGGCTCCGGCAAGACGACGCTGCTGCGCGTCATCGCGGGGCTGGAGAGCGCCGAGCAGGGGAGGGTGCTGTTCGGCGGCGAGGACGCGGCGGACCGGCCGGTGCAGCGGCGCGGCGTCGGCTTCGTCTTCCAGCACTACGCGCTGTTCCGCCACATGACGGTCGCCGACAATATCGCCTATGGCCTGCGCTCGCGCCGGCGCGCCGAGCGCCCCTCGTCGGCCGAGATCGTGCGGCGGGTCGGCGACCTGCTCGACCTCGTGCAGCTCTCCGGGCTCGGCAAGCGGTTTCCCGCCCAGCTCTCGGGCGGCCAGCGCCAGCGCGTCGCGCTCGCCAGGGCGCTCGCGACGGAGCCGCGCGTGCTGCTGCTCGACGAGCCTTTCGGCGCGCTCGACGCCAAGGTCCGCAAGGACCTGCGCCGCTGGCTGCGCGACATCCACGACCAGAGCGGCAAGACGACGATCTTCGTCACCCACGACCAGGACGAGGCGCTGGAGCTGGCGGACCGCGTCGCCATCCTCAACAAGGGACGCATCGAGCAGGTCGGCACGCCCGACGAGGTCTATGACGACCCCGCGACCCCCTTCGTGATGTCCTTCGTCGGCGACGCCTCGACCCTGCCGGTCGAGGTCGTGGAAGGCCATGTCCGCCTCGGCGAGGTCGAGCTGCCGGCGATCCTCGATCCGGGCCGCGTGGGGCCCGGAAAGCTCTATATCCGCCCCTGGCATGTGACCGCGACGAAGGTCGAGGGCGCGCCGCCGGCCGACCGGCTGGTCGGCACCATCCGCACGGTGCGCCGGGCCGGCGAGGTGCATCGCCTCGACGTCAAGCTCCAGACGATCGAGGCCGCGATCGAGGCCGATGCCGGCCTCGCCGACCAGTTCGCGGCCGGCGACACCGTGGCGCTGACGATCAACAAGGCGCGGCTTTTCTAGAGGCGCTTGCCGGCCGCTCGCTGGCGCTCCGTCCGGCAAGCGCCTATGCTGGCGGCCGCTGCCGCGAGGATCACGGGAATGTCCCAGCAATCCCGCCACGACGCATGGAGCGCCGGCGCCGCCTATGACCTCTATATGGGCCGCTGGAGCCGGCAGGTCGCGCCGCGCTTCCTCGACTGGCTGAACCCTCGCGATCGTCTCGACTGGCTGGAGATCGGCTGCGGCACCGGCGCGCTTTCGCAGGCGATCCTCGCGCGCTGCACGCCGGCGAGCTTCGCGGGCGTGGAGCCTTCCGAGGGGTTTCTCGATCAGGCCCGCATGAACGTGGCGGAAGGAAACGCGCAGTTCCGGTCCGGCAACGCCGAGGCGCTGCCGGTGGACGATGCCAGCAAGGACATGGTCGTGTCCGGCCTCGTCCTCAACTTCGTGCCGGATAAGGGCAAGGCCCTGGCCGAAATGCGGCGCGTGGCGCGGCCCGGCGCGACGATCGCCTTCTATGTGTGGGACTATCCGGGCGGCGGGATGGAGCTCATGCGCGCTTTCTGGACGGCCGCGGCAGCGCTTGACCCGAGCGCGCGCGACCTTGCGGAGGGCAAGCGCTTTCCCTTCTGCACGCCCGAGGGGCTGACCGCGCTCGCCGAGGCGGCGGGCCTAAATCGCGTGGAATGCGCCGCGATCGAGATCGCGACGCTTTTCAAGGATTTCGAGGATTATTGGCGCCCGTTCACGCTCGGCGCCGGGCCGGCGCCGGGCTACTGCATGAGCCTCGGTCCAGAGGCGAGGGAGCGGCTCAGGGACAGCCTCTCGCGCGGCCTGCCGCGCGGGCGCGTCGGGTCGATCCCGCTCAAGGCGAGGGCCTGGGCCGTGCGCGCAAGCGCGGCCTGACCGCCGGCAGAGTTTTCGGTGTTGGAAAAATGGCGATGAATTGACCGCATTTCGGCGGCTGGCTAGCTTCACGGCCAAAGCGGCGTCCGCCGCCCGATGATCCTTGAGGGAGCTTTCCGTGAAAACCAGCGCAACGAAACGTAGCGCGTTCAGATCCGGCGCCATCCTTGCGGCGCTTTGCGCGCCGGTGCTGCTGGCGGCCGCGCCGGCCGCCGCCAAGACCCTCGTCTACTGCTCCGAGGGCAGCCCCGAGAACTTCTATCCGGGCGTCAACACGACCGGCACCTCCTTCGACGCCAACAGCCAGATCTACGACAAGATCGTCGAGTTCGAGCGCGGCACCACCAACGTCGTTCCGGGTCTCGCCGAGAAATGGGACATCTCGGAGGACGGCACGGTCTACACCTTTCACCTGCGCAAGGGCGTGAAGTGGCACGCCAACAAGGCCTTCAAGCCGACCCGCGAGTTCAACGCCGACGACGTGCTGTTCGCGATCGAGCGGATGTGGAAGGAGGACCATCCCTTCTTCAAGGTGACGAGCCCGAACCATTCGTATTTCAACGACATGGGCATGCCGAAGCTGATCAAGTCGGTCGAGAAGGTCGACGCCTACACGGTCAAGATCACGCTGACGCGCCCGGAGGCGCCGTTCCTCTCCGATCTCGCGATGGAATATGCCGGCATCCAGTCCAAGGAATACGCCGACGCGATGCTGAAGGCCGGCACCCCTGAGAAGATCGACCAGGATCCGATCGGCACCGGCCCGTTCTACCTCCTGCAATACCAGAAGGACGCGATCATCCGCTTCCGCGCCTTCCCGGAGCATTGGCGCGGCAAGGCCAAGCTCGACGACCTCGTCTTCGCGATCACGCCGGACGCCTCCGTCCGCTGGGCGAAGCTGCAGAAGGGCGAATGCCACGTCATGCCGTATCCCAACCCGGCTGACCTCGAGGCGATGCGCAAGGACCCGAACGTGACGGTCCTCGAGCAGCCGGGCCTCAATATCGGCTACCTCGCCTACAACACCCAGAAGAAGCCCTTCGACGACAAGCGCGTGCGCCACGCCTTCAACATGGCGATCAACAAGAAGGCGATCGTCGACGCGGTCTTCCTCGGAAGCGGAATTCCGGCGATCAACCCGATCCCGCCCTCGATGTGGTCCTACAACGAGACCATCAAGGACGACCCCTACGATCCGGAAGCCGCCAAGAAGCTGCTCGCCGAGGCCGGCTTCCCGAACGGGCTGGAGACCGACATCTGGGCGATGCCGGTGCAGCGCCCCTATAACCCGAACGCCCGCCGCATCGCCGAGCTGATGCAGGCCGACCTCGCCAAGATCGGCGTGAAGGCCGAGATCAAGAGCTTCGAATGGGGCGAGTACAGGAAGCGCATGCAGGCCGGCGAGCATTTCACCGGCATGCTCGGCTGGACCGGCGACAACGGCGACCCGGACAACTTCCTGCACACGCTGCTCGGCTGCGACGCCGCGAAGACCAACGGCAGCAACGTGGCGAAGTTCTGCTACCAGCCGTTCGAGGAACTCGTGCTGAAGGCGAAGACGGTCTCGGGCCAGAAGGAGCGCACGCCGCTCTACGAGAAGGCGCAGGTGATCTTCAAGGAGCAGGCGCCCTGGTTCACGATCGCGCACGCGGTGCAGTTGAAGCCGGT
>JBDHTH010000150.1:0-6709 GCA_039808545.1 Phreatobacteraceae bacterium
CGGAGATGACTTATGTCCTGAACCAGGTCTGGTCCGACAACGTCAACGTCCCCGAGATGATGCTGCTGCTGTTCCTGTTCTACATCATCGTCGTGACGACCCTCGCGGCCGCGCTGCATTTCATCGAGCGCAGGCTCGCGCTTCCGGGGTACGGCCAGTGACGGGCGGCGCCTTCCGGATCGATCCCAGCCGCTTCGGCCCGGCCCGACTGTCTGCCTTCGTCAGTTGGCGGCACGGGGTTTTCCTCATCCTCGCCTTCGCGATCTCGCTGGCGGCCGCCTCGGCGCAGACGGCGGCGCCGGCGCGGCCCTCGGCGCTCGAAACCCTCGTGACCTGGCTTCCCTTCATCCTGAAGGGGTTCCTGCTCAATCTCGCGATGAGCTTCGCCTCGATGGCGCTCGCCACCGTGCTCGGCCTCGGCCTCGGCCTGATGCAGATCAGCCTCATCTGGCCGGTCCGCACCTCGTCCCGCTTCGTGACGCATCTGCTCCGAAACTCGCCCTGGCTCGTGATCCTCTTCGTCGTGATGTATCTGCTGCCGGCCGAGGTCCGGATTCCCGGCGGGTCGAGGATCGCCATCCCCGACTGGTGCAAGGCGATCGTCGCCTTCGCCCTGCCGGTCATGGGCAATATCAGCGAGATCGTGCGCGGCGCGGTCAACTCCATCCCGTCCGGGCAATGGGATTCGGCCGAGGGCCTCGCCTTCACGCGGGCGCAGGCGCTGCGCTGGATCATCCTGCCGCAATGCGTGCGCCGCGCCATTCCGCCCTGGATGAACTGGTACGCGCTCCTCACCCTATCGACCCCGATGGCGTCGATCTTCAGCGTCCATGAGGCGGTGTCGAACGCCCAGGCCGCGATGGAGGCGGCCGGCGCAAGGCCGGAGCTGCTGTTCCCGTTCTACCTTTTCCTGCTCTGCCTATTCTTCGTCTACATCTACCCGATCGCGCTCTGGACGCGCATGCTGGAGCGCAAATATGTCGCTTGAAGCCGAAGCCGGCGGCAATCGCCGCCCGTGGCCCGCCGATAGGCCGATCGTCTCGCTACGCGACGTTCACAAGTCCTTCGGCGCCGTCGAGGTCATCAAGGGCATCTCCTTCGACGTGATGAAGGGCGAGGTCGTGTGCATCATCGGGCCGTCCGGCTCGGGCAAGTCGACCCTGATCCGATGCATCAACGCGCTGACGCCGATCAACAGCGGCTCGATCAAGGTGGAGGGGCAGGAGGTCAACGACCCCAAGCTCGACAAGCTTGCGCTGCGCAAGAAGGTCGGCATCGTCTTCCAGCAATACAACCTGTTTCCGCACAAGACCGCGATCGAGAACGTCATGATGGCGCCGCTCAAGGTGCTGCGCGAGCCGAAGGCCGAGGTCGAGGCGCGGGCGCGGGCCCTGATCGCCAAGGTCCGGCTTACGGGTAAGGAGGATTCCTATCCGGGCCAGCTCTCGGGCGGCCAGCAGCAGCGCGTGGCGATCGCCCGCAGCCTGGCGATGCGGCCCGACGTGATGCTGTTCGACGAGGTCACGGCCGCCCTCGATCCCGAGACCGTCAAGGAAGTGCTGGCGACCATCAAGGAGCTCGCGGCCGACGGCATGACCTGCATCCTCGTCACGCACGAGATGGGCTTCGCCCGCGAGGTGGCCGACCACGTCTATTTCACGGATCGCGGCGTCATCGTCGAGCACGGCCCGGCCGAGCAGCTCTTCACCACCGCGAAGGATCCACGCACGAGGCAGTTCCTGAGCCAGATTCTTTGAATTCGACCCGCCCGCGAAGCCTTGTCGGCCGCGGGCCCAACGACCAGCGAAAGCCTGCACCGCGCGAGATCCGTCTTCGCGCGTCGGAAGAGTTTGGCAGGCGAGGAGACTCATATGTACGACCCGGATCCGTCGATCGTCGCCAAGGACCCGCTGCTCCAGCCCTTCTCCATCGGGCACGTGACCTTCCGCAACCGCATCATGAGCACGAGCCATGCCTGCGGCCTCGAGGCGAACGGCATGCCGGCGGAAGCCTATCAGGCCTATCACGAGGCGAAGGCCAAGGGCGGCATCGGCCTGTCGATGTTCGGCGGCTCGTCGAATGTCGACATCGATTCTCCCAACATCTTCCGCCAGTTGAATGTCGGCACCGACGACATCATCCCGCATTTCCAGCGCTTCAGCGCCCGGATGCACGCGCAGGGCGCGGCCCTCATGTGCCAGGTCACCCATCTCGGCCGGCGCGGCGACCATTACGGCGGCGACAGGCTGCCGACGATCGCGCCCTCGCCGCTGCGCGAGACGGCGCATCGCGCCATCCCGAAGGAGATGGACGAGCACGACATCGACCGCGTCGTCGCCGCCTATGCGCGGGCCGCGGCGCGCTGCAAGGAGGGCGGCCTCGACGGCGTCGAGACGCTGGCCGGCGGCCATCTGATCGGCCAGTTCCTCTCGCCCGAGACCAATCGCCGCACCGACCGGTTCGGCGGCTCGCTGGAGAACCGCTGCCGCTTCGCGCTGATGGTCCATGAGGCGATCCGCAAGGCGGTCGGCGACAGGTTCCTGGTCGGCATGCGCTTCGTCATCGACGAGGGGCCGCACGGCGCGCTGCGCTTCGAGGAATGCGTCCGGATCGCGCTGCTGCTGAAGGCGGCGGGCGCGGTCGACTTCTTCAACGCCATCTACGGCACCATGGACACGCTCGCGGCGCTCACCGACTACAACATGCCCGGAATGGGATCGCCGCTGGCGCCCTGGGTCGAGCCGGTCGGCGCCTTCCGGCGCGAGGTCGGCCTGCCGGTGTTCCATGCGGCCCGCATCGCGGATCTCGCCTCGGCGCGCTTCGCGGTGCGCGAGGGCAAGCTCGACATGGCCGGGATGACGCGCGCCCAGATCGCGGACCCCTACATCGTCGCCAAGATGGCGAGCGGCCGCGAGGCCGAGATCCGGCCCTGCGTCGGCGCCACGCATTGCCAGTCGCAGCACAGGCCCTCCTGCCTGCACAATCCGGTGACGGGCCGCGAGCTGACGCTCCATCACGTCATCCCGAAGGCGGCGGGCCCGGCCCGCAAGATCGTGGTGGTGGGCGGCGGGCCGGCCGGGCTCGAGGCGGCCCGCGTCAGCGCGGAGCGCGGGCACCAGGTGGCGCTCTACGAGGCGGCGCCGGAATTCGGCGGCCAGATCCTGATCGGCGCGACCGGAAGCTGGCGGCGCGACCTCAAGGGCATCGTCGAATGGCGGGTCTCCGAGCTGCAGCGCCTCGGCGCCGGCCTCCACACCGACGCCTATCTGGACGAGCAGGACATCGCGGCGCTCAACCCCGACGTCGTCATCCTGGCGACGGGCGGGCTGCCGCAGATCGACCTCTCGGAAGGGGACGACCTCTGCGTGAGCACCTGGGACGTGCTGACGGGCCAGGCGACTCTGGCCGGCGACGTGCTGATCTTCGACGGCACGGGTCGCCATCCGGGACCGCTCGCCGCCGAGAAGGCCGTGGAGATGGGCGCGCGCGTCAGCTACGTCTCGATCGACGCGCAGCTTGCCGAGGACCTCACCTATGTCGAGCGCGTGCGCTGGAAGCGGCTGTTCCTCAAATTCGGCATCCAGCCGGTGACCGAGACGCGGCTGGTCTCGGTCCGGCGCCAGGACAACCGCCTGCTCGCAACGCTCGCCAACGACATCTCGCGCGAGGTCTCGACGCGTCTCGTGGACCATGTCGTGGTCGAGCAGGGCAGCGTCCCGATGGCCGAGATCTACGACCAGCTCAGGGGCCGCTCGGCCAATGACGGGGTCAGCGATCTTCAGGCGATGGTTGCGGCCGCGCCGCAGCCTCGCGGGAAGAGCGAAGGCTTCGAGCTGCACCGGATCGGCGACGCCGTGGCGAGCCGCAACATCCACTCGGCCATGCTGGATGCCCTGCGCATCTGCAGCGCCCTATGAGCGCGCTACCGGCCGATGCGGTCGAGAAACTGGTACCAGCCCGCGACCGTGCGGACCGCGGGCTCGCGCAGGAAATAGAACGGGATGGCTTCGGGCCGCGCGCGCCGCATCGGCCCGAGTTCCGGCGCCTCGCCCATGACGAGGTCGAGCGCATGGCGGCCGAGCAGGCTCGCCATGGCGATGCCGGCGCCGTTGTAGCCGACCGAGAACGCCATGCGGGGTGCGATGAGGCCGATCTGCGGCAGGCTGTCCATCGTCATCGCGACGAGCCCGGACCATCGGTGCGTGACGGCCTTGTCGGCGAGTTGCGGGAAGATCTCCTTCATGGCGGCTTCCAGCGCCGCGAAGGCGGAGGCCCTGTCGCTCTTGCCGAAGGCGCCCCTTCCGCCGAACAGCAGCCGGTCGTCGATGCGGCGGAACCAGCGCATCATGCGGCGGGTCTCGCTGCAGCTCCGCCCGTTCGGAAGGAGGGTGTCGAACATCGCCGCCGGCAGCGGCTCCGTCGCCACCATGGCGCTGCGGAACGGGATCACGGCCTTGCGGACGTCGGCCGTCGCGGGTGTGAGATCCGAATAGCCGTTCGTGGCGAGGACGAGCCGGCCTGCGCTGACCATGCCGTCCCGCGTGGCGGCCTCGACGCTGGCCGAGCCCGGCCGCACCGCCAGCACCGGGGACTGCTCGTAGATTTCCCCACCGCCGCTGCGGACGGCCGCCGCCAGGCCGCGCGCATAGTTGAGCGGATGGATGACGCCGGCATGGCCGTTCAGCACGCCGCCGACGAACGTCCCGGAGCCGGTCTCGCGCGCGGTCTCGGCGGCATCGAGAACCGTCAGGCTGGCGTCGCCGAACGTCTCCCGGATGGTCTTCGCCTCCTCGACCAGCCCCGCCAGGGCGTGCGCGTTGTGGGCGCAGCGCAGATTGCCGACCTTCGCGAATCCGGCCGTCCGGATCTCGAAGGCCTCGACGTAGCGCTCGACGCAATCCATCGCGTCATGGCCGAGCCGGTTCATGCGCTTCGCCGTGTCAACGCCGTGGTGCCGCGCCATGTCGCTTAGCGAGACGCGGTACTTGGTCGAGACGACGCCGCCGTTGCGCCCCGACGCGCCGAAGCCGATCTCGCTCGCCTCCAGCACCACGGGCTTGAGGCCGCGCTCGATCGCGCGCAGGGCGGCCGACAGGCCCGTATACCCGCCGCCGACGATCACCACGTCGGCGTCGACCCGCCCCGAAAGGGGCGTAACGGGCGCGGCCGGCGCGGCGGTCTCCCGCCACAGCGAGAGCGGCGGCGTCAGGTCGCGCATGCTCAAGCGCTCCGGCCGTCGGCCATGCTCATTCCTTCTCCACCGCGTCCGCCAGCTCGCGCAGCGTGGAGAAGTGGAAGTCGGGCTTGGTCACTTCCTTCGGCACGGGCGTGCCGCCGAAGCCCTTCTGGCCCTTCCGCCGCTCGATCCAGCACACCTTGTAGCCGAGCTCGCGGGCGACGCCGATGTCGTGATACTGGCTCTGCGCGACATGCAGGATCTCCTCCTGCTTGTAGCCGAAGGCGGATTGCCGGCCGAGATTATAGGAGAAGAAGCGCGGATCGGGCTTCGGATACTGCGCCTCGTCGACGGTCACGCTGTCATGGAACGGCTGCCCGAGCTGGTTGGCGCAGGCGATATAGCCGACGCGGTCGAAATTGGTCATCGCCACCAGGCGGAACTTGCGCCGCAGCCGCTTCAGCGCCTCGGCCGAATCCTCGAAGGCCGGAAAGTTGAAGAAATGCCGCATGAAGGCGTCGCCGGCCGCCTCGTCGTGCGGCAGGCCGAGCTCCTTGGCGGCGTAGAGATAGACGTCGCGCATGACGACGCTCGAGCGGCCGGGGAACTTGTTCCGCCCCACCAGATAGGGCGCGAAGATCTGGTCGTCGCTGAGCTTTTCGGCGGCCTTGCCGCCGATCGCCCGGACCCCGTCGAGGATACCTTTCTCGAAATCGATGCAGGTGCCGACGATGTCGAAGGTGAGCACCTTGAAATCCGCGATACGCATGTTTGACGCCCTCTGGCCTGAATCGGGAAGGCTGCTCTGGCAAGCAGCGACCATGCGCCATATTCGGCACCGGCGGCCCGGTGGCAATTCCATAAATAATCAACGCGGGGGTTACATTTTGTAATGTCCCAGATCCGGCGTCTGCTGCCATCGCTGAACACGCTCGTCGCCTTCGAGGCCGCGGTCCGCTGCGGCACCTTCGCGCGGGCCGCCAAGGAGCTCGGCGTCACCAGCCCGGCCGTGAGCCGGACGATCGGGCGGCTCGAGCTGCATCTCGGCGTGCCGCTGTTCCGCAGGACGCCCGCCGGCGTCGTCCTGACCAAGGACGGCAACGACCTGTTCTCCGGCGTCTCGCGCAGCTTCGGCGAGATCGAGCGCGCGCTGACCAACCTCGCGGAGCGCAGCCGGCCGGCGCGCCGGCCGATCGTGCTCTCGGTGTCGTCCGCCTTCGCGACGCATTGGTTCATGCCGCGCCTCGCGCGGTTCCAGGCCCGCTTCCCGGGCGAGGAGATTCATTTCCAGCTCATCAACGGCCCTCTGGAAGGCCCCGTTGACGGCGTCGATATCGCGATGCGCTTCGACCCGAAGCCCGACGAACGCCACGACGTGCATCCGCTGATGCCGGAGCTGCTGCTGCCGGTCTGCTCGCCCCGCTATGAGGGAACGCGGGGAACGGTCGGCTCGCTGCTGCCGGCCGCGGCGCGCATGATCACGCTGAGCGGCTCGCAATTCCACTGGGCGAGCCTCTTCGCGGCGGACGAGAT
>JBDHTH010000151.1:0-6687 GCA_039808545.1 Phreatobacteraceae bacterium
CCTCATAGGCGGCACGCGAGATCGTCGGCCCCAGCGCTGCGACGATGCTGCGTCGGCTGGCGCCGAGCTTTTCCATTGCGACGACGGTTGCTTCCAAAACGCCGTCGAGCGCGCCGCGCCAGCCGGAATGGGCCGAGCCGATCACGCGCGCCCCGGCATCGGCGAAGAGCAGGGGGCCGCAATCGGCGCTGGCGGCGCAGATCGCCAGGCCCGGCGTCTTCGTAACGATGGCGTCGCAGCGCGGCGTATCGGCGCGCGTCCAGGGCTCGGCCGCGACGATCACGTCGGTACCGTGCACCTGGTAGGTGGAGAGCAGGCTGCCGGGGGCGACACCGAGGCTCTCGGCCATGCGGGCGCGGTTCTCGGCGACGGCGGCGGGATCGTCCTTGGAGCCGAGGCCGCCGTTCAGGCTCGCGAAGATGCCGGTCGAGACGCCGCCCTGGCGGGTGAAGAAGGCATGGGCGATGCCGTCCAGGGCTTTCAGGCTCGGCGCTTCGATGTGCATCGCGGTCTCCGATTCGGGCCCGGCACAGGATCGCCAGGGCGCGCTTGCCGTCAAGGCGCGAAGCCGGGCGGCGGCGGGGCGCCTTTCGGCAGCACGGCCATCACCTTGAAGAGCGCGCCCATGCCGGTCGGGGCCGGGTCGGTGAGGCGGGCGAGCGCCGCCTCGATGCTGCCTCGGGCCGACGGCGTGCCGGCTATCAGGCGGCGGGCGCGCGTCTCGATGCCGAGGCCGAGCAGGAAATCGCGCTGCGTCACCGGGCCGAAGCCGAGCGCGCCGCCGACCCGCGCGGCGCGCAGCAGCGGCTCGAAATCGACCTGGGTGGTCAGGTCGGCATCGCCGGGGGCCGCGAAGGGATCGGCGAAGCCATGCGCGCGCATCGCCTGGAAGGTGTCGCCGGCGGCGCTCAAGGCATGGCCGTAATCGATGAACAGCGCCGCGCCGCCCGTCTCGGCGATGCGCGCCGCGACCTCGGTGACGACGCGCTCGCGCGGCTCGCTGATCTCGACGATGCTGCCGATGGCGGCGCGGCGGAACGGCTCGGCGAAGCTGTCCAGCGGCAGCACGACGCTGGAGGCCGAAAAGCCGAGGCGTGGCCCGTCCTCGGCCTCCACGAGGCCGATCAGACGCTCCGCGAAGCCGCCTTCGACCCGCAGATATTGCCGGACCGGCAGGGCGTCGAGGAATTCGTTGGCGATCGTGAAGGCGGGGCCGGGCGGCAGCGCGCCAATATGCTCGTGCCAGCGAAGCGTCGCGCCGCTCGCCGCGAGCGCCGCTTCCTGCGCCTTGCGGAGCGCCGGGCTTGTCTCGACGAGGTCGACCGTCAGGCCGTCGCGAAAGGCCGGAACGGCGCGCAGAGCCCTCAGCGCATCGGCCATCAGCGTGCCTCGCCCCGGTCCGAGCTCGACGAGGCGCAGGGGCGCGCGAAGGCCCTGCATCTCGGCCGTCGCGGCGATCCACAGGCCGATCAGCTCGCCGAACATCTGGCTGATCTCCGGCGCCGTCACGAAATCGCCGGCGGCGCCGAGCGGATCCTGCTTGCGATAGTAGCCATGGACCGGATGGGCCAGCGCCAGCGTCCAGTAGCGGGCAAGCGAGATCGGCCCGTGATGGTGGATCTCCTCGCGGATCAGCGCTTCGAGGGCCGTCATGCGGCTTTGCGGGCCCGGAGGATCAGCCAGAGGCCGAGCGGGATCATCGGCAGGGAGAGCAGCATGCCCATGGTCAGCCCGCCCCACAGGAAGCCGAGCTGCGCGTCCGGCTCGCGGAACACCTCGCCGATGATGCGGGCGATGCCGTAGCCGGCCGCGAAGGTGCCGGCGACGAGGCCGGGCCGGTTGAAGGCGCCGCGCCGGACCAGGATCGTCAGGATGAGGAAGAGCGCGACGCCCTCCAGGCTCGCCTGGTAGAGCTGGCTCGGATGGCGCGGATCGGGGCCGCCATTCGGGAAGACCATCGCCCAGGGCACCTGGCTGACGCGGCCCCAGAGCTCACCATTGATGAAATTCGCGAGGCGCCCGAGAAAGAGGCCGATCGGCGCCACGGCGGCGCAGACATCGAGCAGCGACAGCGGGCCAATCGCGTTCCGGCGCGCATAGACGATCGCCGCGAGGGCGGCGCCGAGCAGCCCGCCATGAAACGCCATGCCGCCATGCCAGAGCTGCGGGATCTCTATAGGGTTCAGCCAGTAGTAGTCGAGATTGTAGACCAGCACGAAGACCGCGCGGCCGCCGAGGATGACGCCGAAGGTCGCGTAGATCAGCAGGTCGTCGATCGCGTCGGGCTTGGCGGGCGGGCTGCCGTTCCACAGCTTCGGATCGGAAATCAGCCGGCGCGCGTAGAGCCAGCCGCCGACGAGGCCGACGACATAGGCGAGCGCGTACCAGCGGATCGCGAAGGGACCGACCGAGACCAGGACCGGATCGATGGTCGGGAAGGGGATGGCGAGCGTGATCACCGCGCCCTCTTGCGGCGGCGCGGTCAAGGCGTCAAGCGGCTTTGCGGCGGCCGGGGCTTGCGGCGCAAGCACGCCATGACCATGTTGCGGGGCAACGCGCGGCAATCCTAAGCCGCTAGAGCCTGCTCCCTTCAAACGAAATCGTTTGAAGGGTCAAAGCAGTCTCTCATTCTTAGAATCGATCACTGTCCTGTATTTTGATCAGCTTGATCAAAATACAGCGTGATCTAAGGAGAGTTCGACATGGCACAGACCTCTGGCCGCATTTTCGATGAGATTTCCCGCCTGATGACCGATGCGGCCGGCGTCGCCCAGGGCGTCAAGCGCGAGGTCGACGGCGTGGTGCGCGGGCAGGCCGAGAAGATCCTGCGCGATCTCGACATCCCCTCGCGCGAGGAGTTCGAGGCGGCGCGCGGCATGGCCGAGAAGGCGCGGGCCGAAGCGGATGCGCATCTCGCCCAGCTCGGCGCCCTGCAGGCGCGCGTGGAGGCGCTCGAGACGCGCCTCTCCGCGATCGAATCCGCCAAGGCGGCGCCGAAACGCGCGCCGAAGGCCGATCCCGAAGCTTGAGCCCGATCGGCCGTCATCGCGGCCGATTCGCCTGCGCCATGCGCATGGCTGTGGACGGCGCGCCAAGGGCGATTGCCGTAGGGCCGCGAATCTTGGCCTCTGGCCCGGCGATGCAATTCGTTTGGCGAGGGGGCGGCCTGTGCGTATATTCGATCTCATAAAGTGATTCGAACATCTTGGGATTCCTGAGGAAATCCTGAGCGTAGGCCGGCATCGCCGTCATGGATCCGTCACGCAGCGGATCGGCCGGAGACGATGTCCGTCGTTTGGGTCCATTTCCATGTCGCCGCTGAGCAGGGCGGCGGGTGCTTGCACCCGCGTCGGCGTGCCTTGCCTCGGCCATGGCCGGCCCGCCTGTTCGTTCGCGTCCCGCGGGCCTTAGGTTCGCCTGTTGCGTCCCCTGCCATGCTGGATCAGTGAGGAGCGGTATGTCCGTCATCGACATTAGCGCCGATACCGAGACCCGGACCCACCCCGTCGATATCGTCGAGCACGTCGCGGCCCTGAACGACTGGGCGTTCGAGCGCACGGCCGAGGACGAGATCAGTTTGTCGGTCGAGGGGCGCGCGGCGGATTATCAGGTGACGATCACCTGGATGGACGACCTGGAATCGCTGCATCTCGCCTGCTCCTTCGACATGAAGGTGCCGGAGCCGCGCCGCACCGAGGTGCTGCGCCTCTTGGCGCTGATCAACGAGCGGCTGTGGCTCGGGCATTTCGACATCTGGGCGGAGGCGGGCGCCGTGATGTTCCGCCATTCACTGCTCCTCTCGGGCGGCGCGACCGCCTCGGCGGCGCAATGCGAGGCGCTGCTCGGCACCGGGCTCGATACGGTGGAGCGTTTCTATCCGGCCTTCCAATTCGTCGTCTGGGCTGCCAAGACGGCGCGCGAGGCGCATGACGCCGTATCGTTCGAGACTGTCGGGGAAGCATGACTGGGAAACTCGATCCGGGCGGGCCGGTGCTGCTGGTCGGCGCCGGCAAGATGGGCGGCGCGATGCTGGAGGGCTGGCTTGCGCTCGGGCTCGATCCGAAGCAGGTCGAGATCGCCGAGCCGCGGCCGGGTCCGGAGATCGAGGCGCTGTGCGCGCGCACCGGCATGGCGCTGAACGTCCAGGGGCCGCCGCCCGCCGTTGTGCTGCTGGCGGTGAAGCCGCAGATCGCGCCCGACGTGATGGCGGATATCCGCATGCGCCTTGAGCCCGGCGCGCTGGTCGTCTCGGTGATGGCGGGGCGCACGCTCGCCTGGATGGCGGAGCGGCTCGGGCCGGATGTCGCGATCGTGCGCAGCATCCCCAACACGCCGGCGGCGATCGGACGCGGCATCACGGTGGCGGTCGCCAATCCGACGGTGACGGGCGCGCAGAAGGCGCTGGCCGAGACGATGCTCGCGGCGACCGGCGAGGCGGTGTTCGTCGACGACGAGGCGCTGATCGATCCGGTGACGGCGGTTTCGGGCTCGGGCCCGGCCTATGTGTTCCTGCTCGCCGAAAGCCTGGCCAAGGCCGGGGTCGCGGCAGGGCTGCCGGCCGATCTCGCGACGCGCCTTGCCCGCGCGACCGTGTCGGGGGCGGGGGAATTGCTGCATCGCTCCGACCTGCCTGCCGCGCAATTGCGCGAGAACGTCACCTCGCCGAAGGGCACGACCGCCGAGGCGCTGGCCGTACTGATGGCGGCGGACGGGCTCGATCCCCTGATGGAGAAGGCCGTCGCGGCGGCGACGCGCCGCTCGCGCGAACTGGCCGCCTGAGCGCTTCGGCGCTGCCTTTCCTTCGCCACGGAACGCGCCTAGCGTTCGGACAGCGAAGGAGAGTGCCATGGCCCGGACCACGAAGCGCGAGAAGATCATTGCGGCGTTCATGGGGGCGCTCAGCGAGACGCCCTACGAGAAGCTGCGGATCAGGGATATCGCGGCCCGTGCCGAGGTGAGCCTCGGCGAGTTCAGCGCCGAGTTCGGCTCGCTCGGCAGCGTGGCGCGCGCCTATCTCCGGCAGGTCGACCAGCGCGTCCTCGACGGGATCGAGGCCGACAGCGCCGAGCAGAGCACCAAGGACCGGCTGTTCGACCTTTATATGCGGCGGCTGGAGACTTTCGCGCCGAATCGCACGGCGCTCAGGAACCTGGCGCGGCATGCGCGGCGCGATCCGAAATTCGGCCTGGCGCTCGCCTGCTCGGCGACGCGCTCGCATCGTTTCATGCTGGAGGCGGCCGGAATCGACACCAACGGGCCGTTCGGCGCCCTCAGGATCCACGGCATGGCGGCGGTGTTCGGGCGCGTGCTGCGGACCTTCTTCGACGACGACAGCGCGGATCTCGACGCCACGATGCGGGCGCTCGACGAGGGGCTGGAGCGGGCCGGCGCCTGGGGCCGGCGCCTCGAGGATTGCGACCGCCTGAGCGCGCCGTTCCGCGCCTTCTGCGCGCCCGGCAGGCGCCGCAGCCGACGCCGCCCGGCCGAGGACGAGGGCGATCCCGCGCTGGCGATCTGATCCGGTACGCCGGACCAGCATTCTTCGCAGAGTTTCGCGCGAAGGGTCGAAGCGGTCTCCAACCTATTGATGGACGAGCATCTCGGCGCGCGCCGAGATGACCGCCGACCTGTGCCGGCGGGCGTTGCGGCCGGCATGATCTCTCCAGCGCCGCATATCGATCTCTGGGATTTGGCGCCAACTGCGGATTGCAATTCGCTCGCAGCTTGGCGAAGACTGTGACACGCAGGGCCGGTTTCCGGCCGGGCGCCGTTGGAGATGCGTATGGCGATCACGAGGGATGTCGATCAGCAGGCGGAAGACCGCCCGCCATCGCTCCCGGTCAGCGCAGTCGCGGGCGAGGATCTCGCGCGGATCCTGGAATGCGAGCGGCGAATCATCAATGCGTGGCCGGCCCCGACGACGCTGATCCTCGGCGATTGGGTCCTGCGGATGGCGAACGGCTATTCGGGCCGCGCCAATTCGGTCTCGGCGCTGGTCGCCGGGGCGAGCCTCGACGATGCCGCGCTGGCGACGATCGAAAGCCTCTACCGCGCCGAAGGTCTGCCGCCGATCATCCGCATCACGCCGCTCGTCGCGACCGAGACGCAGGCGCGCATCCTGGCGCGCGGCTATCGGATGCGCGACACCTCCTTCGGCATGCTGGCGGCTCTGGCCGGGCGTGAGGCGCCGAACGCCGATATCCATATCGCGCCGCAGGCCAATCCCACCTGGGTGAACGGCGTCTGCGCGCTACAGGCCGACAACAAGTCCAACGCCCAGCATCTCGCGACCATCGTCGCGAATATCCGCATGCCGGCGGCCTTCGCGACGCTCCTCGTCGACGGGCAGCCGGTCGCCTACGGCATGAGCGTCGCGGAAGGCGCCATGGCGGAGATCGGCTCGGTCGTCGTGCAGCCGGCCCGGCGCGGGCGCGGCCACGGCCGGGTGCTCGTCGAGGCGCTGATGGCGTGGGGCAGGGCGAGCGGGTGCGACACCGCCTTCCTGCAGGTCGACCGCAGCAACGCGGTCGGCATCCGCCTCTACGAGGCGCTGGGCTTCGCCACGCTCTATTCCTACGAGACGCGCGTCCTGCCCTAGGATCATCGACATTCGACCAGGGGCGCGATCTTCTCCTTGTCATAGCCCGGAGGAACCAGGCCATGACGCTCGTGAGGTCGTAGCGCATC
>JBDHTH010000152.1:0-6687 GCA_039808545.1 Phreatobacteraceae bacterium
CGAAGATCGGCGCAACCGTCATCCGCCAACAGGCTCGCCAGATGCGATCTGATTGTCCTCGATGAGCTGGGCTATCTGCCGTTCAGCACCTCAGGCGGCGCGCCGCCGTTCCACTTGCTCAGCAAACCATACAAGCAAACCGGCGATCATCAGCACCAACCTCAGCTTCAGCGAGTGGGCGTTAGGCGAGGCCAAAATGCCCACCGCATTCCTCGATCGGCCCACTCCGCGTGCCTTATCGTCGAGACTGGCGATAACAGCTTCCGCTTCATGTAAAGCTCAATGACCAAAGCCAAACCACACGCAGAGGCCCCAGACCGCTCGACCTGACAATCACGGGCTGGCCATCATCCCGCCGGATCATTTTCAGTAGAAATACCGGGTCGTTCCTCGCGGAAATCGATACCGGAGCGCCTAAGGCAGGCTGGCCGTTGCCTCGATCTCCACGTCCCAATCCGGATTGGCGAGGCCCGAAACGACGACCGCGGTGGCGCAGGGGTAGGGGCTCGTGAAGTGCCGCTTGCGCACCTCCATCACCTTGGCGAGCTGCGAACGGTCGGTGAGGAAGATCAACAGCCGCGATACGTCGGCCAATGTGCCGCCCGCGGCTTCGACGATGGCGCGGATATTGGCGATCACCTGCTCGGTCTGCGCTTCGATGTCGCCTTTGCCGACAGCGTTGCCCCGCGCATCGACCGGCACCTGGCCGGAGATCTGAAGCACGCGGTTCCCGGCGTGCAGCGTACCCTGCGAAAAGGGGGCGGCCGGCGCCTTGAACACGCTGTCGGGGCGGATTTCGGTGATGGGCATGGAGGGTCCTTCTAGTCGAGCTGGAAGAGCCGCCAGCCGCGCGAGCGCGACGGCTGGCGCCCGAAAACATCAATCCAGGCGGGCGATGCGCGCCGGGTTGCGATGGAACATCACGCGGATCTCGTCCGCCGTCATGCCGCATTGAAGCAGCATCGCCACATAGGCGCGCATGCCTTCCACGGGGAGCGGCGAATAGAGCTGGCCGAGATCGGAGCTGATGAAGCAGTTCTCCGCCCCGAGCGCCTTCATCGACTTGACGAGGATGCGCGGGTCGGTCGGCACCTCGCCGTGCACGAAATGCATGATCGGCATGATGAGGCTGGCCTCGAATTCGAGCAGGCAGCCGAGCCCGACGAAATGCTTGAGATCCTCGAAGGTCAGCCGCGTCATCGCCCAGTGCGAATGGCTGATGATGATGCGGTCGAGGCCCTGATTCTTAGCTTCCGCGACCACCAGGCGGCTCTCGGCGGCCGAGAGGTGGCAGGTCGCGAGCCAGGCGTCATGCTCCTTCACGAGCGCGACGATCTCGCGCACCTCGGGGATCAGCTTGCCGTCGCGGTCGAGGACGGTGATCGCATCCTCCTCGGAGAGCGGAAGATTGACGCCGGCATAGAAATTCTTCCGGTACTCCAGATGGTTGAGCGTATCGCCGGTCGGGAAATGGACGACGCGGGCGCCGTCGCCATGGGTCAGCGACATCCATACGGAGCGCGGGCTCACGCCGCCATTCGTCAGGTTCATCACATGCGCGCCATACACCGGCACGCCGCCGCCCACGCGCGTCGCGACATAGGCCGCGCCGGTCGTCGGCACGCCGATGTCCTTCACCACCAGCGCCCGCATGCCCGCGGCTTGCGCCTGGCGCACCAGCTCGATGATGTCCAGCCCATGGTTCTTGGCGTGCGCGTGCGGATTGACGTGAATGTGCACGTCCACCGCACCCTCGAGAAGTTCATCTGCAAGCGTAGGCATGGCCTCGTCTTTCCATTGTCTGTCAGTGCGGAAGGCGCCGATGGCCCGTGAGCCATCGGCAGGTCGTCGTCACGCGCGGCGCAATCGCCGACGCTTCGCTATTCCAGCAGGCCCTTCGCTTCCGCGACGGCTTCCTTGACCGCTGTGTCGACCGGATAGCCGCCCAGCACGATCTTCTGCATCATCTTGGCGAGGACATGCGCCTGCAGGACCTTGAAGGAGCCCGGCTGCACCACCCCGACCTCGGCGAGCTGCGGCACGCTATGGGGGAGCGCCTGCTCGACGATCGTCTTGGCGGCCGCCTTGGCGATGGCGGTCGAGATGACGGGATCGTTGTTGAAGGCGTCGGATTCAGCCGTCGAGCGCCGCGGCGGCCAGAAGTGCACCGGCACCGAGTGCAGCCAGCGAATCTCACGCTGGCCCGTCTCCAGGAATACGAGGAACTCCTTGGCGAGCTCGGTGTTCTTGGCTCCCTTCGGGATGCCCCACGCCTTGGTGAACAGGGTCGAGGCGTAGCGCGCCTTGGCGCTCGGCCCCTTCGGCACCACCACGACGCCGACCTTGTCGCTCAGCGCGGGATTGACGCGCAGGACCTGGCCGACCATCCGGGCCGGATAGATCGAGTGCGCCACGCGGCCGGTCGCGAAGGCGTTCAGCACCTCGAGATTGCCGTATTGCGCGGCGCCGGGGGGCGCGTGCTTGAACAGCTTCTTCTCGAATTCGTAGGCGGCGATCGCCTCCGGCGTGTCGATCGCCAGCTTGCCGGTGGCGTCGAGGATGCTAGCGCCGTTGGACCACAGGAAGGCCTGGACGGTGTCGTTGGTATGGTTCTGGGTGTTGAGCGCCAGGGCGATGCCGTACATCTTCCCGCCGGCGTCGGTCGTGCCGTCCAGCTTCTGCACGTTGTGCAGCAGCTCGTCCCAGGTCGTGGGCGGCTTCAGGCCGGCCGCCTCGTAAAGGTCCTTGCGATACCACAGCAGGTTGAAGCCGTTCGCGAACGGCACGCCCCAGACATGCCCGTTGAAGATCACGGCCTTCAGCGGTATGGGAAAATAGTCGTTGCGCCCGATGCGGTCGATGACGTCGTCGAGCGGCTGCAGCAGCCCCTGCCCCGACAGCACCGAGGAGGCGAAATCGTCGAGATGGACGATGTCGGGCGGATTGCCGGCAGCCGAGGACGAGACGATCTTCTGGCCGATCTCGGTCCAGGTGATGGTCTGGTACTCCACATTCACGCCCGGATGGGTCTTCTTGAATTCGGAGACCACGTATTCCATGGCCTTTACGGAGGCGGGATCGCCTTCCGCGCTCAGTATCTGCAGCGTCTGAGCGGCCGCGGGAGCAATCGCGCCCATTGCTGCCGCGAATGCCAGCGCCGCGAGCGGTCGTCTAAATCCTCGCATGTCGTCCTCCGTCTCCGTGCAAGTTGACTCGCGTTCTATTTTACAGACCCGGCACCAAGCCCCTGCACCAGATACTTCTGGATGAACATGAACATCACGAGGATGGGGGCGGTGATCAACACACCCGAAGACATCATCAAGCCCGGCTCTATCGATGTACTCTCGAGAAACGTCGAGATGCCCAGCGACAGCGTCTTGGTCGATTCCGACTTGATGAGGATGAGCGCGTAGATGTAGTCGTTCCACGACAGGATGAAGGTGAAGATGCCGGCCGCGATCAGGCCCGGCCGCGCCATCGGCAGCACCACCGACCACAGCATCCGCAGCCGCGAGCAGCCGTCGACCATCGCGGCGTCCTCCACCTCGCGCGGAACCGCAAGGAAGAAGTCGCGCAGCATCCAGATGACGAAGGGCAGCGCGAATGTCGTATGCGCCAGCACCAGCCCGAACAGCGAATTGGTCAGCCCCAGCCGCGCGAAGATGATGAAGAGCGGCACGCCGAGCAGGATCGGCGGGAACATGTAGATGAACAGCACGGCGGCCGAGAACACCGGCTTCGCCAGGAAGGGGAAGCGGGTCAGCGCGTAGGAGGCGGGGCTCGCGACGGCGAGCGCCAGCGCGACGGTGCAGATCGCCACGACGAAGCTGTTGAAGGTGTAGGTGACGAAGTTGGTGGCCTCGAACAGCTTCACGTAGCTGGCCAGCGTCGGCGCGATCGGCAGCAGCGTCGGGGGGCTGGCGAACTGCTCGGCGTCGCTCTTGAGCGACACGGAGACCATCCAGAACAGCGGGAACAGGATGACGAGCATGGCGACGCCCGTCAGCACGTAATCCGATATGCGCGCGCCGGATTTCATGCCTGCCCCCGGTTGCGCACGAGCGAGCGGTAATAGACCGCGAAGACGAGGATCAGCGCGAAGCACAGCAGCATCCCCACCGCCGCGCCCCGGCCGACGTCGTAGAGATTGAAGGTGTGGATGTAGGCGAGGATCGGCAGCGTCTGGGTGCTGCCGAACGGGCCGCCCTGCGTGGTCAGCCACACGACGTCGAACTTGTTGAACATCCACAGGGTGCGCACCAGCAGCACCAGCGCCAGCGTGCCCGAGATCTGCGGCAAGGTGATGTGCCAGAAGCGCGCCATGGGGCCGGCGCCGTCGATGATCGCCGCCTCGTACAGCTCGGCCGGGATGCTCTGCAGCCGCGCCAGCACGGTCAGCATCACGAAGGGGTAGAACATCCAGGTGTTGATGACGATGAGCGTCGTCATCGCCATGAAGGCGTTGCCGAACCAGGCGATCGGCTCGGCGATCCAGCCCATGCCCATCAGGCCGGCGTTGAGGATCCCGTAGAGGTCGTTGAGGATCCAGCGGAACACCAGGATGGCGACCACGGTCGGCACCAGATAGGGGAACATCAGCGCGCCCCGCGCGATGCTGCGGCCGAAGAAGGGGCGATTGAGCAGAAGCGCGAAGGCGACGCCGAGCACGGTCTGCAGCGCAAGCGATCCGCCCGCGAAGACGACGCCGTTGAGCAGGGAGCGCCAGAACTCCGCGCTGCGCAGAAAGTAGGCGTAGTTGCCGAGCCCGATGAATCTGCCGGCGCTCTCGAACAGCTGCTGCTTATGCAGGCTGAGCCACAGCGTGTAGATCACCGGATAGACGATCAGCACGGCGATGAGGACGACCGCCGGCGCGACGCAGGCCAGGGCGAAGAGCCGCTCCCTGCGCTCCAGATCACCACTCGTTCCCGACGCCATCTAACGAAGCTCTCGGGCGGGCGGCGCGTCGCGCTCCAACGATACAGACGGCATCGCATACTCCCGGATCTTCACTGCGCTCTGCCGATCGCGGCGCCGGATGCGAGCACCAGATCGAAGGTCTCGTCGCGGGCCGGAAAGGAGCGACGGCGGCTTTCTGGCGCCGCAGACTATTTCCGGCATATTGTTTGTCAAGAGGATTATCATCTTGTCGGACAATCTGATTCGCGTTAAGGAATCGAGAGGCTCCCTCGGGGGCCGATTTGGGACGTTTCGGCGCGCAGGCACCGGCCATCCAAGGTTGCAGATTGTCATGTCGATGATGGACGGCGAGGATATCCGGCCCGCCCCGCGTGTCAGCAGCACGCATTTGCGCCGGGGCCGTCGAGTGGCCGCGAAGGAGGACGGATCTTGCGATCTATTCCTCGGCCTGCCCCTCTTCCGCTTCGATCATCCGCGTGGCGACCACGACGGCCGCATCGAGCAGCTCCTCGCAGATCCTGGCGGCCTCGGGCGCGTCGCCCGCCTTGAGCGCATCGACGAGCGCGCGAAACTGCACGATGCCGCCCGAGCTCTCCCCGGAAACGAAGACCAGGCGCCGCACCAGGTTGATGCGGGCATCGAGCGAGCGCAGCAGGGTGGAGATCAGCGCGTTGCCCGAGCCTTCGTAGAAGGCCTGATAGAAGGCGCTTTTGGCGCGCACCGTGAGGTTCAGGTCGCCGGCCGTGAAGGCGCGATCGATCTCGCCGAGGCTGGCCTCGAGCCGGGCGATATGGGTGTCGTCGGCATTCGTGACGAACAGCTTGACCGCCATTCCCTCCAGCGCCGAGCGCACCTGGCAGATGTCGAGGATGTCGCGGGGCGTGAGCTTGGCGACGATCGGGCCGCGATTGGGCAGGGTGCGGATGAGCTGCTCGGCCTCGAGCTGGCGCAGGGCCTCGCGCACCGAGCCGCGGCTCACCCCGAGCGAGTCGCACAGGTCCTTCTCGATCAGCCGCTGGCCGGGCATGAGCTGCCCCGAGATGATCGCCTCGCGCAGTATCGCCATGGTCTGCTCGCGCACCGGCGCCGCGATCGCTTCAATTCTCTTCATTTTGCGCTCCTAACGGTCAACCCCAGCGCACGTCTCCTGCCGATGACCCTGAGGGCAGAAGGTTTCCCGCAAATCGGATTGATGCAAGGACCGTAAAACACGGAACAGCGATCAGCACAACCAAAATTCGCCGATAAACCTGGAGATCTACTGTGCCTTGTCATGCAATCGCACATGTATCTTCTTTTGATCAAGTCAATATCGAGGGTCTACTTTGAAAATCATAGATTTTCGCTGCCGTCCCAACACGCCCGAATATCTGAAGGTCATCGACTCGCCCACCTCCCGTCCTGTCATGGAGCGGCTTGGCTGCATCATGCCCGCACCGGGCACGCTGGAGCAGTGGGTCGACAGCATCGCTAGGATCGGCATCGAAACCGCGGTGTTCACCGGCAGGCAGTCGCGCAGCACGGGCGCCGTCGACATCGGCAACGATTACGTCGCCGACACCGCCGCCCGCTTTCCCGGAAGGGTGGTCGGCTTTGCCGGGATCGACCCGACGCGCGGCATGCAGTCGGTGCGCGACGTCGTCCATGCCATAGAGACGCTGGGGCTGAAGGGGATCACGGTCGACCCCTTCGGCGGCCAGATGGCGGCCAATGACCGGCGCCTCTATCCGGTCTACGCCAAATGCGTGGAGCTCGACGTGCCGG
>JBDHTH010000153.1:0-6681 GCA_039808545.1 Phreatobacteraceae bacterium
CGCCCGCGACATCGACTGGACGGTGTTCGGCGATATCGCCTCGCTCGGCATCGCAGCCGGCGCCTCGGCGCCCGAGGTGCTGGTGGAGGAGATCATCGACGCTTTCGCGGCCCGTTACCAGGTCACGGTCGAGCAGGTGACGGCCGAGGCCGAGGACGTCTTCTTCCCGCTGCCCCGCGTGCTGCGCGACGATCAGGCGGCCTGAGGATGGCGGTCTACACGGATGTGCCGACCGAGGAGCTCGCGCAGTTCCTCAGCCAATACGCGATCGGCGAGCTGCTCTCCTACAAGGGCATCGCCGAGGGCGTCGAGAACTCCAATTTCCTCGTCCATTCAACGACTGGGAGCTATATCCTCACGCTTTACGAGAAGCGCGTGAAGCCGGAGGACCTGCCGTTCTTCCTCGGCCTGATGCGGCATCTGGCGGGCCGCGGCATCACCTGCCCGCAGCCGGTCGAGATGCGCTCCGGCGAGGTCCTCGGCGTGCTGGCGGGCCGTCCCGCCGCGATCTTCACCTTTCTCGAAGGGATGTGGATCCGCCGGCCGAGCGCGGCGCATTGCCGGGCGCTCGGGGCCGCGCTCGCGAGCCTGCATCTCGCCGGCCTCGACTTCCCGATGCGGCGCGAGAACGCGCTCTCGGTCGGCGGCTGGCGGCCGCTCTTCGAGCGCGCCGAGAGCGGCGCCGACGGCGTCCATCACGGCCTGCGCGCCACCATCGCGGATGAGCTCGAGCGCCTGGAGGAGACCTGGCCCGCCAACCTGCCGGTCGGCACCATCCATGCCGACCTGTTCGTCGACAACGTGTTCTTCCTCGGCGACAGGCTGTCGGGCCTGATCGACTTCTATTTCGCCTGCACCGACATTCTCGCCTATGACGTGGCGATCTGCCTCAACGCCTGGTGCTTCGAGCCGGACGGCGCCTTCAACCGCACCAAGGGCCAGGCGCTGCTCGCCGGCTACCGCACCGTTCGGCCCTTGAGCACGGCGGAGGCGAACGCGCTGCCGCTCCTCAGCCGGGGCGCCGCGCTGCGCTTCCTGCTGACGCGGCTCGTCGACTGGCTGAACGTGCCGGAAGGCGCGCTCGTCCGTCCCAAGGATCCGCTCGAATATCTGCGCAAGCTGCGCTTCCACCAGCGCGTCGCCGATGCGCGGGACTACGGGGCGTGAGCCGCCGCGTCACCATCCATACGGACGGCGCCTGCTCGGGCAATCCCGGTCCCGGCGGCTGGGGCGCGATCCTCTCCTATGGCGGCAGCGCCAAGGAGATCAGCGGCGGGGCGAGCGAGACCACCAATAACCGCATGGAGCTGACGGCCGCGATCGAGGCGCTGGAGGCGCTGAAGCGGCCCTGTCCCGTCGACCTGCACACCGACTCGGAATATCTGCGCAACGGCATCACCAAGTGGATCCATGGCTGGAAGCGCAATGGCTGGCGCACCGCCGATAAGAAGCCGGTGAAGAACGTCGATCTCTGGGAGCGCCTCGACGCGGCCCTGGCGCGGCACGAGATCGCCTGGCACTGGGTCAAGGGCCATGACGGCGACCCGCTCAACGAGCGGGCCGACGAGCTCGCCCGCGCCGGCATGGCGCCCTACAAGCCGAAGCGCGAAAAGACCGCGTAGGGCGCTGCGCCGGGGCGCCCCTACTGTCCCCAGGCCGCGAAGGCCTCATTCAGGATCTGAGCGCCGGGCGTGCCCTTGTCGACCGTCAGGATGCCGCGCCGCCCATTGTTGTAGAGCAGCGGGATGATGATGGCGTCGCGCTCCTTGAGGAGCTGCGTGTTGCGCTGCCGGTCGATGTCGACGGCCGACAGGCCGACCAGGAAGAAGCCGTTGGTGATCCGGACCGAGATCGCCGAGAGGGGCTGGCCGCGGCCGGCATCGCCGCTCTTCAGAAGGATGCCGGGCACGTTGGCGATGCCGCCATAGGCGAAATCGGCCGGGAGGTTGAACAGCACCTCGATCGTATGACTCGCCGGCAGCGTCTGGTCGACGTTGCGGCGGAAGGTGAGCTGCACCGTCATCTTCTTTTCGGGGATGTCGATGTCGGCCTTCACGGCCGGCTCGGGCGGCGCGCCCTGGCCGGGCGAGATGGTCTCCAGGCGCCAGTTGACCGTGCCGGCGAATTCGCGGCCGCCTTGCTCGGCGCCGGGCGTCTCCTCGAACAGCGTCACCTTCTGCGAAACGATGCCGGCGGCCGGCGGCGCCGGCGTGGCGGTGGGCGGCGGCACGGCGGGCGCCGGCGGCTGGGTGGGCGCGGTCGGCGCGGTCGCCTGCGGGTTCGGCGCGGAAGGCTGCGGCAAGGTTGCGTCGGGCGGCGGGGCAGCTTGCTCCGGCGCGCCAGGCGCAGGGGGCTGCGGGCTGGTCGGCTGGCTGGTGACGCCGGGCGGCGGGGCGGTCGTGTCGACGCCCTCCTGCGGCACGCGGTCGACCGATTTCGGCTGGTCGGGGCGGGGCGGCGTGGCGGGGCCGGGCGTCGGGGTCGCGACGGTGGTCGGCTGGCCGCTGATCAGCGCCTTGATCTTGTCGCGGTTGACCCAGCCGGCGGCGCCGATGACGCCGAGCAGCAGCAGCGCCAGAAGGCTCATGACCAACGGCGCGCGGCTGCGCGGAATGGTGATGTCCTCGCTCGCCCGGCGCGGATCGATGCGCCGCGGGCTGGCGGGGCGCGAGCCGTTATCCTGCGGTCGGCGCGGCGGGGCGGCGGCGATGTCGTCGTCCGGTGCCGGATCCGGCGCGCCTTCCGTCACGGTCTCGCGTGCGGGCTCCGGATCGGGCAGTCGTGCCGGGGGTGGCGGCTCGGCAGCCGGCGCCTTCGCGGCCGGCGGCTTGATGAGCGTCGGGGGTGGAGCGGGCGGCGGCGCCGGCTCCGCGGCCTGCGGCGGCTCAGGCAGCGGCGCCGGAGGGGAAGGGGGGGCCGGCGGCGGCACGGTGGGCGCCGGTGCCTTCGGCGGCGTGGGCGTCGGCGGGGCGGCGAGCGGGGTCGTGGCCTTCGCATAGAGACCGCGCGCAGCATCCGATTCGATGCGGCGGATCGCCTCCTCGAGCCCCAGGCGCTCGCGGGTGATCTCCGATTCGGTCAGCGGCGGATCGAGCGAGCGAAGCTGCGTGACCAGAGCATTGCGCGCCCGCTCGTAGAGGCCGCGCCGGGCTTCTCCGGTGTTCTTTTCCAGCGCCGCGACGGCGCGTGCGAGCAGCGGGTGGTAATCGGTCATCGCGTTCGCATTACTCGCCGTCGACGCAACTGTCACGCCTCGAAGGGATTTTGGACGAGGATTGTGTCGTCCCGCTCCGGGCTCGTCGAGAGCAGAGTGACGGGGCAGCCGACCAATTCCTCGATGCGGCGCGCATATTTCACCGCCTGGGCGGGCAATTCGCCCCAGCTGCGCGCGCCGGCCGTGGTTTCGTTCCAGCCCTCGAATTCTTCGTAGACCGGCTCCAGACGCGCCTGCGCGTCGCTCGCGGCCGGCAGATGGTCGATCTCGCGGCCGTCGAGACGGTAGCCGGTGCAGATCCTGATGACCGGCAGCACGTCGAGAATGTCGAGCTTGGTCAGCGCCAGGCCGTGGATGCCGCCGACCTTCACGGATTGGCGCACCAGGGCGGCGTCGAACCAGCCACAGCGGCGCGCCCGGCCCGTGACGGTGCCGAATTCGCGACCGCGCTCGCCGAGTGTCCGGCCGACCTCGTCGGTCAGCTCGGTCGGGAAGGGGCCTTCGCCGACGCGCGTCGTATAGGCCTTGGTGATGCCGAGCACGTAGCCGACCGCGTCCGGGCCGATGCCGGAGCCGATCGCAGCGCTGCCCGCCACGGTGTTGGACGAGGTGACGAACGGATAGGTGCCGTGGTCGACGTCGAGCAGCGTGCCCTGCGCGCCCTCGAACAGGATGCGCTTGCCTTCGCGGCGCTTGGCGTCAAGCAGCGCCCAGACCGTATCGATATAGGGCAGCACCTTCGGGGCGACCGCCGCGAGCTCCTCGCGCACGCTCGCGACCGTGATCTCGTCGAGGCCGAAGCCGCGCCGGAGCGCGTTGTGATGGCTAAGCAGCCGCTCGATCTTGGCGTCGAGCGCCGAGAGGTCGGTCAGGTCCATGAGGCGGATGGCGCGGCGGCCGACCTTGTCCTCGTAGGCCGGGCCGATGCCGCGCTTGGTGGTGCCGATCTTCGTGCCGGAATTGGAATTCTCGCGGAAGGCGTCGAGATCGCGGTGCAGCGACAGGATCAGCGAGACGTTCTCGGCGATGCGCAGCGAATCGGGCGTCACGTCGACGCCGAGCGCGGCGAGGCGCGCCACCTCGTCGACCAGCGCATAGGGGTCGAGCACGACGCCGTTGCCGATCACCGAGAGCTTGCCGGGGCGGACGATGCCGGAGGGCAGCAGCGAAAGCTTGTAGGTCTTGCCGTCGATGACGAGGGTGTGGCCGGCATTGTGCCCGCCCTGGAAGCGCACCACGACGTCCGCCTGCTCGGAGAGCCAGTCGACGATCTTGCCCTTGCCTTCGTCGCCCCATTGCGAGCCGACGACCACCACATTCGCCATATCGGTGTCCTACCCTTGCGGGGCGCGTCGGCCCACAAACGCAGCCCCGACCATGGGCCGGGGCTTTTCGTCGATCCGATACCCCTTTGGGGGCAGGGAGGCAAGGAAAAGGGGGCGGCCTTCGACGAGGATGCCCGCTTCCGCGATATCTCAGGAAAGCTCCCTCACACCGGCAGGCGTTTCGATCTCGGCGCGGTAGCGAAGACCTTTGCCCGGCGCCACGGCCGGCGCGCGGTGGATGTCGAGGGCTCGATAGAATTCGGAGATGGCGGCAGCGTCAGGATGTTCGAGCAAGAAGGATCGAAGGCGTGCCCCCAGATCCGCGATCGTGGCCATCGAGCGAGGCTTGCCGCGCCTGTCGATGATCGAGGGCGCAGCGCCGCCGAGCGGTAGCGAGCCGTCTTCCGGGATGGAAAAGTCGTAGGACGGATCGATCCATGGAAGAGAAACCTTCTTGCCGAAGATGCCTTCCCGCCCGGCCAGAACGATATCGATCGCGTCCGTCCGCGCCACCCAGCCGCGAAGACGTCGGCCGGCGTCCCAGTCGGCTCGGACAGATTTTTGATCGTCGAGGCCGAACCAGCGTGCACGGCCCGGCCCTTTCGCATCCGGATCCAGCGCTATGATTTCCAGATAGATCGTATCGCCAAGCTGAAGCAGGTGATTGTAGGTGCCCATATGGCCGTGACGCTGTCCGAACGGGACATCGAGGTCGAGGCACGCCCGGACATGGGCAACGCCTTCGGCCAAGGTCGGAGCGATGACGGAAAGGTGATCGAGCTTGAGCATGGTCTCGCCGGCCGTGAGGGCGTGGGCGTCAGTATAGGTCCAGCCGAACGCGGCGCCCAGTTTTCGGCTGACGAAGACGTTTGCCATAGCAAAAACCCCGGCGCTCGGCCGGGGTTCTGCGTGGTGGCGTAAGGACGGCGGTGCGGCGAGATCGGCCGCCTTCCGTCAGGACCGCTGGTCCTCGTTGGTCAGCGTGCGGTCGGCGGGCCAGCGGACGCGCCAGCCGAAGCGGATGTCCTTGGATTCGCCGGGCGCCAGGTCGAACTGCCAGGAGAGCACGCCGCGCCGGTCGTCGGGGTTGCGGACGGTCGGGGCGGGGGTGATCGTGCCCGGCTCGACCACGATCTCGCCGGTCTCGGAGATCGGCAGGCGGTCCTCGACGATCATCCGGACGGGGCGCGGATGGGCGCTCTTGGCGGTGATCTTCAATTCGACATTGTCGACGCGGCGCTGGCCGAAGATGCCGTTCGGCGCGTCGCGAACCTTGAGCGGCACGCGCGTGATCTTCACCTTGTCGTCGGCGCCGAAGCCGAGCTTCACGGTCTCGTCGCGGCGCACCAGCGGCAGGTTGCCGAGGCCGACATAGACGCCCTCGCGATAGATCGCGACGCGGCCGGGCAGGAGCGGGGCTTCCTCCTCGTGCTTGAACTGGGCCTCGATGAAGGCGGTCTCGTCGACGCCCGGCGAAGCGCGCACGACGATATCGGGATTGGCGACGCGCGAGGCGAGGCGCACCTTGCGCACGGCCTCGCCCGAGGCGAGCGAGACGCGGCCCGGCACCTTGAACTCGACCTGGAACACGCCCTCCATCGGCGTCGTCTCGACCTCCTCGGCCGGACGCGCGACCACCATGGAATCGACCGGCGCCTGCTCGGCCGCCTTGGGGGCCGGCGCGATCGGGGCCGCCGAGGGCGCGGGCGCCCGGTAGCGGCGGTCGAACGTGACCGGCGGCTCGTAGAATTTCAGGATCAGCGCGCCGATGCGCGGCGCCTCCGTGCCGCGCAGGGTGCGGATGGTGGAGAGCGTCAGCTCGGCGTCGGTCCAGTCCTCGCCGGTGCGCTGCAGGATCTCGGCGCGGCGGACGATGTCGACCTTGGCCGCGCTATCTGCGGTCGCGGGCACGAGGCGGGCGTCGTAGAAGGGCGTCCAGCGGGCGCCGCGCACGCTGTAGGTGACGCGCAGCTTGGCCTTCAGCGCATCGGCGGCCGCGAGCTCGACGCGCACCTCCATGCGCTGGGCGGGGCGGGCCTTCAGCTCGCGCTCGGCGCGCGCGACGTCCTCCGCCAGCGTGCGGCGCTCGATCCTCAGCTTCTGGAGGTCGGCGCGGACGGAATCGAGCTCCTTGAGGATGTC
>JBDHTH010000154.1:0-6674 GCA_039808545.1 Phreatobacteraceae bacterium
CACCGCGCCGTAGCCGGCGTCTTCGACGGTCTCGACGAGCTTGGCGATCGGGATATCGGGCGAAACCTTCAGATCGGCCCGCTCGAGCGCCAGGTTGACCGCCACCTCGGCGACGCCGGGCAGCTTGGCGAGCGCGCGCTCGACGCGGCCCGCGCAGGCCGCGCAGGTCATGCCCGAGATGTCGAGCGTTACGGAATCGGAAGGGGCAGGAGAATCGGTGCGGTCGAGCATGGCCATCGGCATTTCATTATCACGGCGTGGTGGCGCCCGCCGCGAACAGGGCCGCGACATCGGCCTCGCTGACGAGGCCGATCCCCTTGGCGAGCTTGAACGCCTCGGTGCGGCGGCCGGCGCGCATCACCAGCACGACCGTCTCGACATCGCCGCATTCCGGATGGCCGCAGGCGATCTGGCTGACCGTCACGGCATCGTCCTCGCCGAGCGCCAGGGCGGCCCGCACCCATCCGGTGACGCGCAGCGAGGCATCGGCCTCGGCGGCGTCGCGGCCACCCCG
Organism: Phreatobacteraceae bacterium; assembly: GCA_039808545.1. Taxonomy (GTDB): domain Bacteria; phylum Pseudomonadota; class Alphaproteobacteria; order Rhizobiales; family JBDHTH01; genus JBDHTH01. The sequence goes on from JBDHTH010000154.1 coordinate 515, forward strand.
CCGGAAGAAGAATCGCGCCATCGCGGCCTCCATCGTCGGTGTAACAATATAACAACGCGATCGCGTTTCGCCAGGGCGCGGGCCGTTGACCAAAGACGCGCGAAAGCCTCGCGGATCCGCCGGCTTGCTGTTACAAGGCCGGCCAAACGGGCCGACGGCCCCTTTCGCAGGTGCTGACGATGGGTGAGAACGGGCGCAACCGGGAGCGCGAGCAGGCGCTGCTCGCATTGTTCGAGCGGGCCGGCTGCGTGCGCGCCGAGCCGGCCGTGCTGCAGCCGGCCGAGCCGTTCATCGACCTGTCGGGCGAGGATCTGCGCCGACGGATGTTCATCACCACGGACCATGCGGGCCGGGAATACTGCCTTCGGCCCGAATTCACGATTCCGGTCTGCCGCGACCATATCGCCAAGAAATCCAACGCCCCGATCACCTATGGCTATCTCGGCACGGTGTTCCGCCAGCGCAGCGGCGCGCCCTCCGAGTTCCTGCAAGCCGGCATCGAGATGCTCGGCAGGCCCGACCACACGGCCGCCGATGCCGAGCTGGTGGCGCTTTCCCTGGAGGCGGCCGCCGCCTACGGCATAGCGAGCCCCGAGATCGTCATGGGTGATGTCGGGCTGTTCAGCGCGCTGCTGGAGGCGATGCATCTGCCCAAGACCTGGAAGCGGCGCCTTTCCAAGGACTTCAACCGGGCCCGCAGCTTCGCGGACGACCTCGAGAAGCTCGCCGACGAGGAGGCTCATCAGGCCGGCGCCAGCCTGCCGGCCGGGCTCGTCGCGGCGCTGAAATCCGACAATGCCGACCAGGCGCGCGCCTTCGTGAAGGATGTGCTGACGATCGCCGGCATCAGCAATCTCGGCGGCCGCTCCACCGCCGAGATCGCGGAGCGCTTCGTGGAACAGGCCGGCGACGGCGCGACGCCGCTGCCGAAGGAGACGGTCGCGACGATCCGCCGCTTCCTCGCCCTGTCGGGCGATCCCGACCAGGTCGCGGCGGGCTTAAGGGCGCTTGCGGCCGAGACCGGGCTGGCGCTCGAGCCGGCCATCGCGCGGCTGGAGGAGCGAATCGGGTTCCTGGCGGCGCGCGGCGTCGATGTCGCCGAGATCCGGTTCTCGACCGGCTTCGGGCGCGGGCTCGACTACTATACGGGCCTCGTCTTCGAGCTGCGCGACAGGGGCCGCCGGGTCGAGGGCCAGCTCGTCGCGGGCGGGCGCTATGACGGGCTGCTCGCCATGCTCGGCGGCAGCAAGGACGAGCCGGCGGTCGGCTGCGCGTTCTGGCTGGAGCGCATGAACCAGGCGGGAGACGCGTGACCATGGCGGCCCTGATCATCGCGATGCCGTCCAAGGGGCGGCTCCAGGAGAACGCCGCCGCCTTCTTCGCCCGCGCCGGGCTCGCGCTCGTGCAGGCGCGCGGGGCGCGCGAGTATCGCGGCACGATCGCGGGGCTGCCCGAGGTCGAGATCGCCTACCTTTCGGCGAGCGAGATCGCGCGCGAGCTGGCGGCCGGCAACGTGCATTTCGGCATCACCGGCGCGGATCTCGTGCATGAGGCGATTCCGGACGCGGAATCGCGCGTCGCGCTGCTGTCCCCGCTCGGTTTCGGCCATACCAGCGTCGTCGTCGCGGTGCCGCAAGCCTGGATCGACGTGCGCACGATGCGCGACCTCGACGACGTCGCGACGCAGTTCCGCGCCCGGCACGGCCAGCGGCTGCGCGTCGCCACCAAATATATCGCGCTCACCACCGGCTTCTTCTCCAAGAAGGGCGTCGGCGACTACCGGATCGTCGAGAGCCTCGGCGCCACCGAGGGCGCGCCGGCGGCCGGCACCGCCGAGCTGATCGTCGACATCACGACGACGGGCGCGACCCTGCGCGCCAACGGCCTCAAGGTGCTGGAGGACGGCGAGATCCTGCGCTCGGAGGCCTATCTCGTGGCCTCGCTCGGCGCGGCCTGGGACGAGAAGGCGCGCGAGGCCGCCGCCAGCGTGCTCGACCGCATCTCGGCCGAGGCGCGGGCGCGGGGCCTGCGCGAGGTGCGCGCCGCCGTCCCCGCCGCCGATGCCGTGTCGGTCGCGGCCGAGGCGGCGCGTCTCCACGGCGCGGCGGCCCCGTTCGGCACTGACGCCTCGCCGCTGACGCTGCATGTGGCGGCCGGCGCGGTGCCGGCGCTCGCGGGGATGCTCAGGCGGGCCGGCGCGCCGATCGTCACCGTGACGGAGCTGCACGACGTGTTCGTGGCCGAGGATGCGCTGCTCGCCAGCCTTCTCGCCCGGCTCAATCGGGCCGGCTGACGGGCTTTTCCGGATAGACGATCAGCCGCGTCATGGTGAAATTCACCACGAAGGACACGCCGATCGCCGCGAGCTTGGCGTAGAGGAGCGGCAGGAAGGCGCGGACGATCAGCAGCGTCGCGGTCTCGGCGACCATGCCGACGAGGCCGGAGGCGGCAAAGCGCAGATAGGCCTTGAATTTCAGCCGGCCGCCCGATTCCCGGCGGAAGGTGAACAGCGAGTTCAGCACGAACGAAAACGTCATCGCGACCAGCCAGGCGGCCGCGTTAGCGGCCGCGATGGCGGCCCAATGCTCGGCAAGGCCGAGCGGGGCCAGAACGAGATAGACGATCGAAAAGAAGATCGCGGTATTGACGCCGAAATTCAGGACGCCGACCGTAGCGAAGCTGGTCGCCTTGCCTATATCCCGACGGATTCGCGCAGTATCGATCGGCATCGTACCCTTGTGTGGACGTTCGATGAGTTCTCGCAGCCATATGGCACAGATCGCGGCAATGTCGCGCCTCGCGCGGTGTAGCACGGAACCGGTGGCGGGCACGCCATGAGGCAGGTCGCCCCCGTCGACCCGACCGGCGACGACCGGCTGACCATCGTGGTGCCAGCCTTCAACGAGGCGGAATCGCTGCCGGCTCTGCATCGCGAGCTGATCGGCGTCGCGCGCGAGATCAAGGCCGAATACCGCCTCTCGATCGACGTCATCTATGTCGACGACGGCAGCCGCGACGGCACGCTGGACGCCGCGCGGGCGCTGGCGAGCGAGGATATCGGCCTGCAGATCGTCTCGTTCTCGCGCAATTTCGGCAAGGAGGCGGCGCTGCTCGCCGGGCTCGACTTTGCGCGGCCGGGCGCGGTGCTGTTCATGGACGCGGACGGGCAGCACGCGCCGGACCTCGTGAAGCAACTCGTCAGCGGCTGGCGGCGCGACAGGTTCGACGTCGTCTACACCTACAAGGCGCATCGGGAGGGCGAGCCGGCGCTGCGCCGCGCCTTCACGGCGCTGTTCTATCGGCTGCTCAACTACGACGCGCGCCAGCCGATTCCGGAGGATGCGGGCGATTTCCGTCTGCTCTCGCCGCGCGCCGCCGATGCGCTAAGGCAGATGCCGGAGCGCAACCGCTTCTTCAAGGGACTGTCGAGTTGGATCGGCTTCCGCCAGCGCGGCATCGCCTACGAGCCGCGCGAGCGCATCGCCGGCGCGACGAAATGGAACTTCTTCCAGCTCCTCGGCCTGTCGATCGAGGGGCTGACGGCGTTCTCGATCGCACCCTTGCGGGTCGCGAGCCTGCTCGGCGTGCTGCTGGCCGCGACGGCGCTCGCCTTCGGCGGCTTCATCCTCCTGGAATCGCTGCTGAAAGGCGTGAGCGTACCGGGCTATCCCTCGGTCATCGTCGGGCTGATGGTGATCGGCGGCGTGCAGCTCATCATGATCGGCGTGATGGGCGAATACATCGCCAAGGCGCTGTCGGAGCTGAAGGGCCGGCCCGCCTATTTCGTCGCCGAGCATATCGTGCGCGGCGAGGGCGAGGCGGCGGCCGAGCCGCCCGCGCAAGAGCCGCGCACGAAGGAGCAGCGCGCCGCCGAATGAAGCCGCTGATCCTCTGCGCCGACGATTATGGCATGACGGCCGGCGTGTCGGCCGCCATCCGCACCCTCGTCACCGAGGGCCGGCTCAACGCCGTCTCGGTGATGATGCCGCCGCCCGCTTCCGGCGCCGAGACGGCGGCGCTGCGCTCCGCCGTGGAGGCCGCGCCGGTGCCGGTCTCGATCGGCCTTCATCTGACCCTGACGGGCCCGTTCCGGCCGCTCGATGCGCAGTTCGCGCCCAAGGCGGGCGAGCATTTCACCTCCTTGCCGGCGCTGATGGGCGCCGCCTATGCGGGGCGCCTGAAGCGGCCGCGCATGGAGGCCGAGATCCTCGCGCAGATCGCCGCCTTCAAGCGCGCCTTCGGCCATCCGCCGGCCTTCATCGACGGGCACCAGCATGTGCAGCTTCTGCCGACCATCCGTGACGGCCTGATCCATGTCGCGACGGCCGAGGCGCCCTCGGCGTGGCTCAGGCAATGCGGCGGAGCGGGCCGGCCCGCCGCCATGCTGCTCAACCCGAAGATCGCCGTCATGGAGAGCCTGTCGCGGGCCTTTCGCGGCCGCGCGCTGGCGGCCGGGCGCAGCACCAACCCGGCCTTCTCGGGCAGCTATGTTTTCTCGCCGAAAGCGCGCTTTTCGGCGCTGTTTCCGCGGTTTCTCACCGGGCTTCCGGCCGGCAGCGTCGTCATGTGCCATCCGGGCCATGTCGACGACACGCTGAAACGGCTCGATCCGGTGACGGATCTGCGCCAGCATGAGTTCGACTATCTGTCATCGGCCCGCTTCCCGCGCGATCTCGCGGCGGCGGGCTTCACGCTGCAACGCTGACCGGGACTTGCCCAATGTATCGCCTGCTGCTCGCCGTTTTCGCCCTCGCGCTCGGAACCTTCGCGGCATCCGCCCAGGTGCGCCCGATCGAGCGCAAGCCGATCGAGAAGCGGATACCTTACGTGCCCTTCCCGCTCGATGAATCGCTGCGCGTCGTGCAGCTCAACGGGCGGCCGATTAGCGCCGAGGTGACGATGCGCATCTCCGGGCAGCTCCGGATGTACGGCTTTTCAGGCTGCAACCAGTATTCGGCCGATACGCGCATCCGCTTTCCGCTGATGGTGGTCGGGCCGATCGCCACCACCCGCAAGGCCTGCGCGCCGGCCGAGATGGCGATCGAGCGGACCTTCCTCAACGTGCTGCGCGGCGCGCAGAACTGGGATTTCCGGCAGAACCGGCTGACCATCAAGGGGCGCGGCGGCACGGCGGTGTTCGCGCGCGCGCTGTAATCCGATGGAACGCGGCTTGCGGCACGGCTTTTCGGGGATTAGAAGGCTCGCTGCGCCTTACAGGCGTCCCGAAAGGTCGATGATGCTGCCGCAGGTCGCGCCCATATCGCGAATTCTGGTCCCGGCCCTGGTCTGAGCGCGAGAACGCGCCGCGCCGGGGACCGGGCTCTTCCGCCTTTTCCATGCCCTCTTTCCCGACGCGACGCACCATGACCGCCGAAACGACCGATACGGACTATTCCAAGACCCTCTACCTGCCCGAGACCGATTTCCCGATGCGGGCCGGCCTGCCGGAGGGCGAGCCGAAGATCCTCGCGCGCTGGGCCGAGATCGACCTCTACAAGCGCCTGCGCACGGCCTCGGCCGGCCGCGAGAAGTTCGTGCTGCATGACGGGCCCCCTTACGCCAACGGCAACATCCATATCGGCCATGCGCTCAACAAGATCCTGAAGGATCTCGTGACGCGCTCGCAGCAGATGCTCGGCTACGATTCCAACTACGTGCCGGGCTGGGACTGCCACGGGCTGCCGATCGAATGGCAGATCGAATCGGCCTATCGCGCCAAGGGGAAAAATAAGGACGAGGTGCCGGTCGAGGAATTCCGCAAGGAATGCCGGGCCTTCGCGACGCATTGGCTGAACGTGCAGCGCGAGGAGTTCAAGCGCCTCGGCGTCGTCGGCGACTGGGCGCATCCCTATTCGACGATGGATTTCGCCTCCGAGGCGCATATCGCCAACGAGCTGATGAAGTTCGCGATGACCGACCAGCTCTATCGCGGCTCCAAGCCCGTGATGTGGAGCGTGGTGGAGAAGACCGCGCTCGCCGAGGCCGAGGTCGAGTATCACGACCACACCAGCGACACGGTGCATGTCGCCTTTCCGCTGAAGGGCGCGGGCGGTGATCTCGCGGCGGCGCGCATCGTCATCTGGACGACGACGCCCTGGACGATCCCCGGCAACCGGGCGATCGCCTATGCGCCGAAGGTCGCCTACGGGCTCTACCGCGT
>JBDHTH010000155.1:0-6666 GCA_039808545.1 Phreatobacteraceae bacterium
GATGGCCAAGGTTGCGTTCCTCGGACTGGGCGTCATGGGATTCCCCATGGCCGGGCACCTCAAGCTCAAGGGCGGGCACGAGGTCACGGTCTATAACCGCAGCGCCGCCAAGGCGAAGGCCTGGGCCGAGAAGTTCGGCGGCGACACCGCCGCGACGCCGCGCGAAGCCGCCGAGGGGCAGGATTTCGTGATGGCCTGCGTCGGCAACGACGACGATCTGCGCCAGATCACCATCGGCCCGGACGGCGCGCTCGCCGGCATGAAGGCCGGCACCGTGTTCGTCGACCACACCACCGCCTCGGCCGAGGTGGCGCGCGAGCTGCACGCCAAATTCGCGCAGAAGGACATTGGCTTCGTCGACGCGCCGGTCTCGGGCGGCCAGGCGGGCGCCGAGAACGGCGTGCTGACTGTGATGTGCGGCGGCGAGGAGGCGGACTACGCCAAGGCCGAGCCGGTCATCATGGCGTATGCGCGGGCCTGCCGCCGGCTCGGCAAGCCCGGCGCCGGGCAGCTCGCCAAGATGGTCAACCAGATCTGCATCGCGGGGCTCGTGCAGGGGCTTTCCGAGGGGGTGCATTTCGCCATGCGCGCCGGGCTCGACGTCGAGGCGCTGGTCGACGTGATCTCGAAGGGTGCGGCCGGCTCCTGGCAGATGGAGAACCGGCACAAGACGATGGCGGCCGGCAAGTTCGACTACGGCTTCGCGGTCGACTGGATGCGCAAGGATCTCGGCATCTGCCTCGCCGAGGCCCGCCGCAACGGCGCCCAGCTTCCGGTGACGGCGCTCGTCGACCAGTTCTATGCCGATGTCCAGAACATGGGCGGCGGGCGCTGGGACACCTCGTCGCTGATCGCCCGCTTCAAGCCGTAAGCCGCAACGCCTTTCGGGCAATGCCGGCCGATTCCGGCCGCGTCGTTAGAGCCTGCTCCCTTCTTTTGGAATCGATCACTACCCTGCGTTTTGATCGTTTCGATCAAAACGCAGGGTGATCTTGAGCCGGCGGCGCGGCTCAGCGGTCGAAATTCGGGCAGGCGTCGAGCATGCCGTCATCGACCACGAAGTCGACCCGCAACTGGCCGACCTCGATGTCGCGGAAGACGCAGTAGCCGCCATTGCCGTCGCCGAGCCGGATGTCGTAGAGGCCGGGCTCGACATCCTCGACGACATGCCAGTCGCCGGTCGCGAGCGAATCCTCGTCGGCATCGCCGAGCTCGTCCTCGCCCCATTCCTCGGTGCCGGCCGGCGCGAGCTGGAGATGCTGGATGGTGACGGGGGCGCGATTGACGAAATTGATCTCCCCCGCCTCGGCCGGCAATGCGGCAAGCGTCAGCACGGCGGCGGCTAGAATGGCTTTCATCGAATTGGCCCTCGCATTGGCTCCCCGAGGGTAGGCTGCCGCCCATTCGTGGCGAAGAGAGGGCTTGCGCGCGGCCGAACGAGGCGCCGAGGCGCCTCAGAGTTCCATCCGGTTCAATGGAATCAAATCAGGCTCCGACTTTTGCTTGAGCATGATCTTTTCCGAAAACCGGTTCCCACTTTTCGGGATCATGCTCTAGCGGAATCGCGCCGGGCGCTTCTCGCGAAAGGCCGCGATTCCCTCGGCGAAGTCGGGATCCGCGCCGCATAGCCGCTGCAGGTCGCGCTCGAGGTCGAGCTGCGCCGCGAGATCGTTGCCGAGGCTGGCGGCGACCGCCTCCTTGATGCGCCGCGCCGCCGCCGCCGGCCCGCTTGCGAGGCGCGCGGCAAGCTTGGCGACGCCGTCGGCGAACGCGGCATCGTCGAAGACCTGCCAGACGAGGCCCATCGCCTGCGCTCGCTCGGCCGTCACCGGCTCGGCGATCAGCATCATGGCGAGCGCTGCCTTCGGGCCGACGATGCGTGGCAGGATATAGGTGCCGCCCGCGTCGGGAACGAGCGCGATCCGCGCGAAGGCTTCGTGGATGGTTGCGGAGCGCGCCGCCACGACGATGTCGCAGGCCAGCGCGATATTCGCCGAGGCGCCGACCGCCGGCCCGTTCAGGGCCGCGACCGTGATCTTCGGGAAGGCCGCGAGGCGCTTGATCAGCGGGTTGTAGTCGCGCTCCAGCGGCGGGCCGAGGTCGAGTACGCCATCGGGGCCGCGCGGCAGGTCCTCGGTCAGGTCCTGACCGGACGAGAAGGCTCTGCCCTCGCCGGTCAACACGACGACGCGGACCGCCGGATCGGCCTCGGCGGCGCCAAGCGCGGCGCGCAGCTCGGCATGCATCGCCGCGGTCAGGGCGTTCAACGTCGAAGGCCGCGCCAGGGTGATGGTCGCGACCTTGCCGGTTTGCTCATAGCGCAGGGTTTCGTAACGCTGGGCGTCGTTGTCCAAGGCGCATCCTTTGCCGGAAAGGGAACGGCCACGGCGAGGTTGCCGTGGCCGCCAGGATCAGAAGCGGAAGGGTCGTCCGCCCGGCCGGTTGAAGACCGGCCGCGACGGCGCGGACGGACGGAATACGGGCGGGCGATTGACCGGCGGACGGAAAACCGGCGGGCGATTCACCACAGGCGGGCGGAACACCGGGGGACGATTGACCGGCGGACGGAAGACCGGCGGACGGTTCACCGGGGGCCGGAACACCGGCGGGCGGTTGACGATCGGAGGCCGGTTCACAATTGGAGGCCGGTTCACGATCGGCGGACGGTTCACGATCGGGGGCCGTCCGATCGGCGGACGATTGACGATCGGGGGCCGGTTCACGATCGGAGGACGACCAACAATCGGCGGGCGGCCCACGATCGGAGGACGGCCAATAATCGGCGGACGACCAACAATCGGCGGACGGCCTACGATCGGCGGCCGGTTCACGATCGGCGGACGGCCGATCGGGGGACGCCCCGGGAACGGCGGGCGTCCGAGCACCGGCGGCTGGCCGGGGAACGGCGGGCGGCCGACGATGGGCGGGCGGCCCGGGCCGCCGGGGATGACCGGCAGCGTGTTCGATCCCGGCAGGCGGATCCCCGGCCCCGGACCCGGCAGTTGCGGCCGGAACACCGGACGGTTCGGGCCGAGCGGCACGTTCGTCCGACGGAAGAACGGAACCGGGATCGGCACCGGCACCGGCCGGGGCAGGACGCCGAAGGCGGGCGGCGGCGGGGGCGGCGGCAGCGGAGCGCTGTAGAAGGCCGGCGGCGGCGGCAGATAGACAGGGGCGAAGACCGGCGGCGGGCCGAAGACCTCGTGCTCGTAGCCGACGACGCCGTCATACGTCACCTCGACGACCTCCACCTCGATCGGCGGCGGCAGCTCGTAGACGTATTCCACGAATTCCGGCGGCGGCTCGATCGGCGCGGACAGGCGCGCGAGGCGACGGTCGGCATCCCAGTAGTGCGGGCCGCGCGGATAGCGCTTGCGGTAGGTCCAATAGGCGCGCGGCGTGTCGGCGCGCACCGTCTGGCGCCAGCATTCGGCCTCACGCGTGGAGGCGAGCAGCACCTTGACGCGCTTGGAGAGGTCGTTGCGCGGGTGGGCGCGCAGGAACTCCTGGTAGGTCTCGATCTTGTCCTCGCGGATCGCGACCGCATAGGCCTCGGCCGCGCCGAGCTGGGCGAGCGGCTCGCGCGGGCCGGCCGCGGTCGGCTGGACGGGCGCTTCGCCGGGCTTGGGCGCGTCGGCGGCGGGCGCCGGCACCAAGATCAGCGGCGTCTCGAGCTTGGAGACCTCCCAGGGCACGTCCTTGCCGGACGAGACCTGGTGGACGCGCAGGCGGACCTGCTCGAAGACGCGGTCGATCGGCATGCCCTGCTGCCGCAACATTTCGACCAGCGACAACGCGTAAGGCATGTAAGCGGCGTCGAGATCGTCGCCGACCGCGCCGGGGGCGCGGTTCAGCGCGACGAGCATGCCGGGCGGCGGGTCGATGCCGATCAGGCCGGGCGGCAACTGCGCCGAGCGGACCACGTCGAGCTTGCGCGCGACGTCGAGGACCACGATGCGATGCGCGGCCGGCAGGCCGGCCAGCGCCCGCGTCAGGTCCGACATGCGGAAGGCCTGCAGTGGGATATCGGCCTCGCGCTGGATATTGGCATCGACCGGCAGGATGTAGTTCTCGCCCTCGGTCTGCAGCCCGTAGCCGCTGATATAGACGAAGGCGACGGCCTGGGGGCCTGCGAGCTGCACCTTGGCGAGGAAATCACCGACCACGCGGCGGAAATCGGCCTGGCCGATATTGCCGCCGTCGACGACGTCGAAGCCGAGATCCTTCAGCGTCTGGGCGACGAGGCCGGCATCGTTGAGCGCGGTCTTCAGCGCGGGGGCGGCGCGATAATCGCCGTTGCCGATAACCAGCGCGATGCGCGGCTGGGTCTGGATGCCGTCGCCGGGTTGGTCCGCGGCAGGCTGCGGATTGTCCTGGGCCGTCGGCGCGGGATTGGCGGTCTGCGGATTTTGCGGCGTCGTCTGGCCCGGATTGGTCTGGCCCGTGTTCTCGGGGGACGGCGTCAGGCGGATCTGCGCCGGCGCCTCGTTGATCTGCCCGGCATTGTTGCCGGCCGGGCGGGGCGGGTCGGCGGTCTGGGCCGAGGCTGTATCGGGCATCGCCGGAGCGATCATGAACGCAGCCGCGATCAGGAGCGCCCGAATTGCCGATACGGCATTCGAAATGCGACCTTGTTTCATTGCGCTCTCCTTCATCGAACTCGCCGCGGCGGAATGTCCCGACGGCCGATGGGGCGAGGCCCGATGGCGTGGCCCTGCGTCAGCGGATTTTAATCCGCTGCCCGGCTCCGACAAGGGTCCTCGTTGCTTCGTCGCGCAGGGCCGGCAAAAGTTCGAGCGTGAACCACGGATTCTTTTTTATCCAGCCGGTATTGCGCCAGGAGGGATGTGGCAGAACGAAGACGCGCGGGCCGCTTCGCGCCTCGTAGATCGCCCGCCAATTGGCGACCGTCTCGGTGAGGTTCCGCCCGGCGAGATGCGCGAGGCCGAGGCGGGCGAGGTGATAGTCCTGCGCGTAGCCGCCGACCAGCACCAGCAGCTCGGGCGCCGGCAGCGTCGCGAACAGGTCGTCATGCCAGACGGCGCGGCACTCGCGGCGGGGCGGCCTGTCGCTGCCCTTGGCGTCGTAGCCCGGAAAGCAGAATCCCATGGGGATGATCGCCAGGCGCACCGGATCGTAGAAGGTCTCGCGGTCGACCCCGAGCCAGTCGCGCAGCCGGTCGCCGGAGCGGTCGTCGAAGGGCCTGCCGCTTTCATGCACGCGCAGGCCCGGCGCCTGCCCCACCACGACGATGCGCGCCGCTTCGGAGGCCTGGAGGACGGGGCGCGGCTGATGGGCGAGCGGCGCGCCGAGGGGCCGGTCGCGGCAGATGCGGCAGGCGCGGATCTCGGCGAGCAGCCGGCCGAGCGCCGGCTCAGGCGGCCGCGCTCGGGCGGGCCTTGAGCGCGGCGTGCCAGCGGCGGACATGGCCGAGTTCCTCCGGAATGGTGAGCCTCGCCCAGCGCATCATGTCGAGCGCGACGAGGCCGGTGATGTCGGCGACCGAGAACTGCCCCGCCGCGATGAATTCCCGGTCGGCCAGGGCTTGATCGATCACCGCCAGCGCCGCCATGACGCGCGGCTTGTTCGCCTCGCCCCAGGCGGCGATCTGCGGCTTTTCGAGCGGCGCCATGGCGGGATGGAGATGGCGGAAAACGGCGCGCACCGTCTCGTAGAGCTCGAATTCGAGGCGCCGCGTCCACATCTCGATCTCGGCCTCGGCCCGCGCCCCGGTGCCGAACAAGGCGGGCTCGGGATGCAGGCGCTCGAAATAGCGGCAGATCGCGATGCTCTCGGTGAGGACGCTGCCATCGTCGAGCCGCAGCGCCGGGACGCGCGGAAACGGGTTGATGGCGCGAAAGGCCTCGCCGAGATGCTCGCCCTTGCCGAGATCGACCGGCACGAGCGGCACCGTGATCCCCTTCTCGGCGAGGAAAATCCGCACCCGGCGCGGATTCGGCGTCGCGCCGCCGTCGTAAAGCTCCATCGAACCCCTTCCTTCTCAGTTTCAGGGATCATAGCGCGGATGGCCGGCGCGCCAATCGGCCGGCCGCTCGAATTCGAGCGCCCAGAGGCCGCGGCGGGCTCGCCGCGCTTCCGCCTCGACCTCGCCATAGGCGCCGAACGACACCGCCTGTCCGAGCCGGATCATCGCCTCGCCGATGTCCTGTCCGCCCGCCAGGCAGCGGGCCAGCAGCCGGTCGAAACGGTCGCGCTCGCTCGCCTCGCAGCGCACCGTCCCGGCCGCGAGGAGGCTCGCCAGAGCGCGGCGCGCATCGACGCCGCAGGCGACCGTCTCGGCCCCGCGCCGGCAGGTCTGATGGAGCTCGGGCGCATCGATGCCGCGCAGGCGGACCTCCTCGCCCCGAAGGCGGATCGAATCGCCGTCGACGACCCGCGCCGTTCCGGTCAGCGTGATGGGCGCCTCCAGCAGGCGCGGACGCCGCGGCGGGTAGGCCCGGTCGAACCAGATCGCGACCGCCACGGCGACGGCCACGAACAGCGCCAGGCCGACGACCCGGCGCGGCGGCCGATAGCGGGTTGCGTAGTAGCGCGGCACGTTGCGAATCGCTCCGATTTAACCGAACGGTAACCATACCGAGCAGCCGAGATTTAATCTTTGTTTGCCATCGTGCGACCGGGACATCGGGGAACGGCGGCGGGAAT
>JBDHTH010000156.1:0-6623 GCA_039808545.1 Phreatobacteraceae bacterium
CGCGGAGGCGTCCTCCATCGAGGCGCTGGCGAAGGCGGTGGCCGAGCGGTTCGGTGCGCTCCAGATCCTCGTCAACGCGGCCGGCATCCTGCAGAGCGGCAAGCGGGTCCTCGCGCTCGAGGAGGCGGAGAACGACCTTCTCTGGCGCGTCAACTACAAGGGCGTGCTGCTCTGCTGCCAGATCTTCGGCCGGCTGATGTCGGAGGCGCGGCAAGGCGCGATCCTGAATATCGGCTCGCTGGCGAGCCTCGCGCCGCTGTCGCTGCCCGCCTATACACCGGGCAAGGCGGCGCTGTGGTCGCTGACGCAAATTCTCGCGGCGGAGCTCGGGCCACGCAATATCCGCGTCAATGCGATCGCACCCGGCTACACGCTGTCGGACGGGCTGAAGGAGAAGATCGCGCAGGGGCTGCGCGACCCTGACGCCATCTGCGCCAGCACGGCGCTGGGCTGCTTCGTCGAGCCCGAGCATGTCGCAGAGGCGGCCTCTTTCCTCTGCTCCGATCTCGCGCCGACCATCACGGGCGTGATCCTGCCGGTCGATGCCGGATGGCTCGTGCAGGCGCCCTACAAGGCCTATCTGCAGGGTAATCCGATTGCGGCCGAAACGCCTCGGCGTGCTTGAGCGACCTTCAGCCTGCCGATCTTTGGTTTCGCCGCTGGTTGGGCGGCTGTAGCAGAATCGGGTACGCGTCGCTTAACTGAAGCATCGCGAACACGACCGATTCGGGCTGGGACAATGATGACTTTCGATGCGAAAGCCGTGGCGGAGCTCGCCCCCACCGGCACGCTGCGCGCCGCCATCAACCTCGGAAATCCTGTCCTCGCGCAGCCGGGGACCGATCCGCGGGGGCCGAAGGGCGTCTCGGTCCATCTCGCGAGGGAGCTCGCGCGCCGCCTCGATCTGCCGCTAGCCATGACGACCTTCGATGCGGCCGGCAAAGCGTTCCAGGCCCTGCAGGCCGGAGAGGTCGACATCGCCTTCCTGGCCAACGAGCCTGCTAGAGCCGCCGAGGTCGCGTTCACGGCGCCCTATGTGCTGATCGAGGGCACCTATGTCGTCCGCACCGCTTCCCCTTTCACCAGCATTGAAGAGTTCGATCGGCCGGGCCTGCGCATCGCGGTGGGCCGGAATGCGGCCTACGACCTCTTCCTCTCGCGGACGTTGAAGCATGCCGAGCTCGTGCGTGCCGCAACCTCGGCGGCAGCGCTCGACATGTTCTACGACGAAGGACTCGATGCCGGCGCCGGCGTGCGCCAGCCTCTGCGGGAATTCGCCGAGGCGAAGCCGGGCCTGCGCGTCATCGACGGCCATTTCCAGATCATTCGGCAATCGATGTGCACCGCGAAGCAGCGCCCCATGGCCCTCGCGCTGATTGCCGCGTTCATCGAGGACGCGAAGGCGAACGGCTCGGTTGCTCGTGGTCTGCGCGACAGCGGTCAAGACGCGGGTCTCGTAGCGCCGCTGTGATGCGTGGCGCAGATCGATCTTGATATCTGGCCCGGCGGCGGATGGCCGCTGTGCGGATTGTGCGGGCTTCATGGCGGCGGCACTATGCCGCACCCCCAATCCGGCATGGATCCGAACGGTGAATTTGCGTCAGGTCGAACTGTTCAAGGCGATTATCGAGACCGGTACGGTGACCGCCGCGGCCCGGCGCCTCAACATGTCGCAGCCCGCCGCGACGCAGATGCTCGCCGGCCTCGAGCGCAGCGTCGGATTCGCGCTGTTCGCCCGCGACCGGCGACGGTTGGTGCCCACCAACGAGGCGCTGACCTTCTACGCGGAGGTCCGGCGCGCCTTCGTCGGTCTCGACATGCTGCGCAGCTTCGCCAAAGAGACGCGCGACCTCCAGCGCGGCCATATCGTGCTCGGCGTGATGCCGGCGCTGGCGGGGCGCTGGATGCCGTCCGTGGTCGCGCGGTTCTTGGGGAAACATCCGGGCGTGCGGATCACGCTCCAGACGCAGGTTTCATCCCGCATCGTGGAGTGGGTGTCGCGGCAGCAGGTCGATCTCGGCGTCGCCTATTGGGGCAGCGACAATGAAGGCGTAGCGGACGAGCCCTTCGCCGAGCTGCAATGCGTCTGCCTGCTGCCGCCCGGCCACCAGCTCGGCGCCCAGCGCCTGATCCAGCCGGCCGATCTGCAGGACGAGCAGTTCATCTCGGTCGGCGAGCGCGAAAGCCAGCTCATCAACCCGGTGCTTACCGCCGCCGGGGTCTCGGTCGACGATCAGGTCGTGACCACCTTCGGTTCGACGGTGTGCGGCATGGTCGCGGAGGGGCTCGGCGTCACGGTGCTCGACTGCGTCAGCGCCGCCGACCACCTGCATCGCGGTATCGTGGTGCGACCGTTCAAGCCCTTGCTCAAGTTGCAGATCCGCCTGTTCCGCGCGCTCGGCCGGCCGCAATCGCCGATCGTCGAGACCTTCGCGGCTCATCTGCGGCAATGCGCGAGCGACGATCGGTTGGGTGTGCCGGCCAACGCTCTCTACAAGCCCGCGGCGCAAAGCTCGGTCGTGGGATCTGCCGGAACTATGAGGCGCCGCTCAGACTGACCCAAATCATAAGTCTGACAAATCAACTGAGCAAATAATCGTATTTGACTGAAATCAACTGATCTCCGATGCTGGTCTCGCTTCCGACCAACGTGGGGCCAAATAAGAACATGGATCGACTATGTCGCTCCATGGATTAATATATAGCGCCATGTGGAGAGGAAATATGAAGTATTATAAAGTCAAAAGAACGAATCTTGAGTAGATTAATTCACATAGTATACTTATATTAGGAAATTATAACATAATATTATTTTCAATATAACCTCATAAAGGCTAATTTTTTATCATATATGTAACTTTGTTTTCTCTGATAAGAATGGTGTTTCCATAAGAAATAATAATTCATAGTGGATGATCTAGATTGGACGTGAAATTCCGTTAATTCTACAGGGCAGATGTGTGTCATGCAGAATCGATATACCGCATCTGTACTGTCAGTCGAACATCCTTCGAATTACGATTCTTGCTGCTGTAGGGGCCTTTCCCCGCTCGACGGGC
This sequence comes from Phreatobacteraceae bacterium, assembly GCA_039808545.1. Lineage (GTDB taxonomy): Bacteria > Pseudomonadota > Alphaproteobacteria > Rhizobiales > JBDHTH01 > JBDHTH01. The sequence continues at coordinate 3,060 of JBDHTH010000156.1, forward strand.
CGGAAGCGCCGTAAGACATGGCGAACTATCTTCTCGGCCGCATCGCGCAGAGCCTTCTTCTTCTGCTGCTGGTCTCCATGATCGGCTTCAGCCTGCTGCATTTCGCGCCGGGCGGGCCGCTCGCCCAGTTCGCCAACACGCCCGGCGTCTCGCAGGAGGCGCTGCAGCAGATCGCCAAGCAGATGGGCCTCGATCGGCCGCTGCCCGTGCAATACGCCGAATGGCTGCGGCGCCTGCTCACCGGCGATTGGGGCAACTCCTATCGCGACGGGCAGCCGGTGCTCTCCGTGATCGGCTCGCATCTCGGCGCAACGCTCGAGCTGATGCTGACTTCCACCACCATCGCGGTTGTGCTCGGCACTTGGATCGGCGTGCTCGGCGCGATGCGCCGCTACTCGCTCGCCGACTACGCCGCGACAATCGGCGCGATGGTCGCCCTATCGCTGCCGACCTTCTGGTTCGGGCTGGTGATGATCTACGTCTTCTCGGTCCGCCTGCGCTGGCTGCCGGCCGGCAACATCGCGACGCCGGGCGACGGCTCCTTCCTCGACCTTCTCTGGCATCTCATCGCGCCGAGCATCGTGCTTGCACTCGTCACCGTCGCCACCTGGAGCCGCTATATGCGAGCCTCCATGCTGGAGGTGATCAACCAGGACTATGTCCGCACCGCCCGCGCCAAGGGGCTGCTCGGCTTCCGCGTGCTCGTGCATCACATCCTGCGCAACGCGCTGCTGCCGATGATCACCGTGGCGGGGTTGCAGATCCCGACGCTGCTCGGCGGCGCGCTGGTCACCGAGACGGTCTTCACCTGGCCCGGCATGGGGCGGCTGTTCCTCGATTCGCTGAGCTATCGCGACTACCCCGTCGTCATGGGCCTGCTGATGTTCTCGGCCTGCATGGTGCTGCTCGGCAGCTTCATCGCCGATGTCCTCTACGGCATCGCCGATCCAAGGGTGCGGATGAAGTGAGCGAGGCGGTCGTCACATCCGGCGCCGAGGCGCTTCCCAAGCGGCGGTCGACGAGCGCGCTGTCGCGCTTCCTTCGGCACCGGCTGGCGGTGGCCGGGCTCGTCACGTTGGCGCTTATCCTGATCGCCAGCATCCTCGTACCGATGCTGAGCCCATATGGGCCGCTGACCATCGACCTGCGCAACCGCTTCCAGGCGCCCTTCGCGGGCCCCCATCCGCTCGGCGCCGACCAGATGGGCCGCGACCTCTCGGTGCGGCTCGCCATGGCGGGGCGGATCTCGCTCACCATCGGCTTCACCGCGATGCTGATCAGCACGGCGATCGGCGTGACGGTCGGGCTGCTGGCCGGCTTCTATCGCGGCTGGATCGGCGCGGCGCTGATGCGCATGGTCGACGCGGTGCTCTGCTTCCCCTCGATCTTCCTGCTGCTGACGCTTGCGGCGCTGGTCACCCCGAGCGTCGCGATGATCACGCTGATCATCGCGCTGACCGCCTGGATGGAGGTGGCGCGGGTCGTGCGCGCCGAGGTGATCTCGCTGCGCGAGCGCGACTTCGCGGTGGCGGCCGAGGCGATCGGCGTCAGCGACCTCACCATCATGGTTCGCGAGCTTCTGCCCAACATCATGGCGCCGATCACGGTGGCGGCGACCCTCAACGTGGCGCGGGCGATCCTCGCGGAATCCTACATCAGCTATCTCGGCTTCGGCATCCAGGCGCCGACCGCGAGCTGGGGCAACATGCTCAACAACGCCCAGCAATATCTCGACAGCGCGCCCTGGCTGGCGATCCTGCCGGGCGTCGTCATCACGCTCGCAGTCACGAGCTTCAACTTCATCGGCGACGGCCTGCGCGACGCGCTCGATCCCCGCATGGACCGGTCGATATGAGCGCCGACATCCTTCGGGTCGAGAATCTCGGCGTCAAGTTCGGCGGCGTGCCGGTCATCCAGGACGTCTCCTTCTCGCTGCGCGCCGGCGAGACGCTGGCGATCGTCGGCGAATCCGGCTCCGGCAAGAGCGTCACGGCGCTCGCCCTGATGCGTCTTCTCGGCGATCCGCGCATGAGCTCCACCACCGGCCGGGCGCTGCTGGACGATGGCGGCCGCGAGGTCGACCTGCTCACCCTGCCGGAGCGGGCCATGGCGAGCCTGCGCGGCCGCAGCATGGGCATGATCTTCCAGGAGCCGATGACCTCGCTCAATCCCGTCCACACGGTCGGCGACCAGATCAGCGAATCCCTCATCCGCCACGAGAAGCTCTCCGCGCGGGCGGCGGCCGCGCGTGCGGTCGAGTTGCTCGGCCAGGTCGGCATTCCGGAGCCCGAGCGGCGCTTCGCGAGCTATCCGCACCAGCTCTCGGGCGGCATGCGCCAGCGCGCCATGATCGCGATCGCGCTCGCCTGCCGGCCGCGCATCCTGATCGCCGACGAGCCCACCACCGCGCTCGACGTGACGATCCAGGCGCAGATCCTCGACCTCTTGAGGAGCCTGCAGCGCGACAGCGGCATGTCGATGATCTTCATCACCCACAGCCTCGGCGTGGTGGCGGAGATCGCCGATCGGCTGATGGTCATGTATGCCGGCCAGGTCGTCGAGGAGGGACCGGTCGCCACCCTGCTGCACAGCCCGCGCATGCCCTACACGGACGGGCTGCTGCAATCCGTGCCGCGCCTCTCGGCGGCGCTCGACAGCCGGCGCCGGCTGACCTCGATCCCCGGCCAGGTGCCGGCACCCCGCAGCCGGCCGGCTGGCTGCGTCTTCCATCCGCGCTGCCGATACGCGCTCGCCGAGCCGTGCGAGCGGGTCCGGCCGGCGCTCGAGGCGATCGCGCCGGACCACCATGTCCGCTGCGCCCGCTGGCGGGAGCTGTCGGCATGAAGGAGCCGCTGGTCCGCATCCGCAAGCTCGCCAAATGGTTCCCGCTCAAGCGGCGGAGCCTGTTCGGCCAGGTCGAGCATGTGCGCGCGCTCGACGGCGTGTCCTTCGACATCGAGGAGGGCGAGGTCCTCGGCCTCGTCGGGGAATCGGGCTCGGGCAAGACGACGGTCGGCCGCACCCTGATGCGACTCGTCGAGCCGACGGCCGGCACGATCCGCTTCAAGGGCGTCGACATCACGCATATGACGCGCGCCGCGCTGAGGCCGGTGCGCCGCCACATGCAGCTCGTCTTCCAGGACCCCTTCGCCTCGCTCAATCCGCGCATGACAATTGAGCGGATCCTGTCGACGCCGCTGCTGGTGCACGAGCCGGAGCTCTCGCAGAAAGAGCGGCGGGCACGGGTGGAGGAGACGCTCGAGCTCGTCGGCCTGTTCCGCGAGGCCGCCGACCGCTACCCGCACGAATTCTCGGGCGGCCAGCGCCAGCGCATCGGCATCGCCCGCGCCCTGATCGTCAAGCCCGACCTGCTCGTCGCCGACGAGCCGGTCTCGGCGCTAGACGTCTCGGTGCAGGCGCAGGTCGTCAACCTGCTGCTCGACCTCAAGGAGCAGCTCGGCCTCACCATCCTGTTCGTCGCCCATGATCTCGCGGTGGTCGGGACGATCTCGGACCGGGTCGCGGTGATGTATCTCGGCCGCATCGTCGAGATCGCGCCGACCG
>JBDHTH010000157.1:0-6554 GCA_039808545.1 Phreatobacteraceae bacterium
CGCGCATGCAGCACGACGCGCCGCCGCCCCGTCCCATGCGCATCGACGACCGGCGCGATCTCCGCCGCGATGCCGCGCTCGGCGAGCGGCGCGGCGATCAGCCGACGCTTCCAATCCGCATAGGCAGCAGGCGCCAGCGTCTGCTCGGCGCAGCCGCCGCAATCGCCGTACCAGCGGCAGATGGGCGCGATCCGCTCCATCAGACCGGCCCTCGCGCCACGAGCAGGGTCTCCTCGTTACCGTCACCGCCGGTGATCGGCGAGACGAGCGTGCCGAGCACCGTGCCGCCGAGCCGGCGCACCGCGTCGATCGCCCGCTCGACCGCCTCGGCGCGCGCTTGCGGGTCGCGGACGATGCCGCCCTTGGCGATCGCGGCGCGGCCGACCTCGAATTGCGGCTTGACGAGCGCGATCAGCCAGGCGCCGGGCGCCGCATGCGCGAGCGCCGGCCCCAGCACATGCGCGAGGCCGATGAAGCTGACATCGATCGCCACCAGCCCGGCCGGCGGATCGATCTCACCGACAGGGAGCGCGCGGATATCGGTCGCCTCGCGCGACACGACGCGCGGATCGGCCCGCAGCCTGGCGTGAAGCTGGTCGCGGCCGGCATCGATCGCATGCACGCGCGCCGCGCCGCGCAAGAGCAGCACCTCGGTGAAGCCGCCCGTGGAGGCGCCGACATCGAGGCAGACCAGGCCCGCCGGATCGATGCCGAAACGATCGAGCGCCGCCGCGAGCTTCAGCCCGCCGCGCGAGACATAAGGATGCGCGGGCGCCGCCTCGATGACGCCGTCGGCGGAAATCGTCGCGGAGGCCTTCGCGAGCCGCACCCCGTCGACCGTCACGAGGCCAGCCGCGATCGCGGCCTGGGCCTTGGCCCGGCTCTCGAAAAAGCCGCGCTCCACCAGCAGGAGATCGGCGCGGCGGCGGTCCTTCATAGTGTGTCAGGCGCGGCGGGGCGTCGACATCGCGGATTTACCGAGCGCCTCGAAGACCTTGGCGACGATGCCGCGCGCGTCGAGGCCGGCGCCCGCATACATGCGCTCCGGCTTGTCGTGGTCGATGAAGGTGTCGGGCAGGACGAGGCTGCGCACCTTCAGCCCGCGATCGAGCAGGCCGCTTTCGGCGAGGCGCTGCAGCACATGGCTGCCGAAGCCGCCGACCGAGCCCTCCTCGACCGTCACCAGCACCTCGTGCTCGCGGGCGAGGCGCAGCACCAGCTCCTCGTCGAGCGGCTTCATGAATCGGGCATCCGCGACCGTGGTGGAGAGGCCGCTCGCCTCCAGCTCCTGCGCGGCCGCGAGCGCATCGCCGAGGCGCGTGCCGAGCGACAGAATGGCGGCCGTGGTGCCCTCGCGCAGTATACGTCCCTTGCCGATCGCGAGCGGCGCCGGATCGAGCGGCATCTCGACGCCGAGCCCGTCGCCACGCGGATAGCGGAAGGCCGAGGGGCGGTCGTCGAGGCTCACTGCGGTCGCGACCATGCGGGCGAGCTCGGCCTCGTCGCTCGCGGCCATCAGCACCATGCCGGGCAGGCAGCCGAGATAGGCGAGGTCGAAGGAGCCCGCATGGGTCGGCCCGTCGGCGCCGACGAGGCCGGCGCGGTCGATCGCAAAACGCACGGGCAGCGACTGGATCGCCACGTCATGCACGATCTGGTCGTAGGCGCGCTGCAGGAAGGTCGAGTAGATGGCGACGAAGGGCTTCCAGCCCTCGGTCGCCAGCCCCGCCGCGAAGGTGACGGCGTGCTGCTCCGCGATGCCGACATCGAAGGTCCGCTTCGGGAAGGCCTTGGCGAAGAGGTCGAGGCCGGTGCCGGACGGCATGGCGGCCGTCACCGCGACGATGCGGTCGTCCTTCGTCGCCTCGCGGACCAGCGAATCGGCGAAGACGCGCGTGTAGCTCGGCGCGTTGGAGGCGGCCTTCGCCTGCAAGCCGGTCACGGGGTCGAAGCGGACCACGCCGTGATATTTGTCGGCCGAGCGTTCGGCCGGCTCGTAGCCCTTGCCCTTCTGGGTGACGACATGCACCAGCACCGGGCCATCGCCCCGGTCGCGGACATTCTTCAGCACGGGCAGCAGATGGTCGAGATTATGCCCGTCGATCGGCCCGACATAGTAGAAGCCGAGCTCCTCGAACATCGTGCCGCCCATCCAGAAGCCGCGGGCGAATTCCTCGGCGCGCTTGGCGCCGACCTCGACGAATTTCGGCAGCCGCCGGGTGATCTGCTTGCCGACGTCGCGCAGCTTCAGATAGGCGCGGCCCGAGGCGAGGCGCGCCAGATACGCCGACATGGCGCCGACCGGCGGGGCGATCGACATGTCGTTGTCGTTGAGGATGACGATCAGCCGCGACTTCAGGTGCCCGGCATTGTTCATCGCCTCATAGGCCATGCCGGCCGACATGGCGCCGTCGCCGATCACCGCGACGACATGGTTGTGGCGGCCCTCCAAATCGCGCGCCACCGCCATGCCGAGCCCGGCCGAGATGGAGGTGGAGGAATGGGCGGCGCCGAACGGGTCGAACTCGCTCTCGGCCCGCTTGGTGAAGCCCGAGAGGCCGCCGCCCTGGCGCAGGGTGCGGATGCGGTCGCGCCTCCCTGTGAGGATCTTGTGCGGATAAGCCTGGTGGCCGACATCCCAGATCAGCCGGTCGGCCGGCGTATCGAAGACGTAGTGCAGCGCCACCGTCAGCTCGACGACGCCGAGGCCGGCGCCGAGATGGCCGCCCGTCACCGAGACGGCGTCGATCGTCTCGCGCCTGAGCTCGTCGGCGAGCTGGCGCAGGACCGAGACATCGAGGCGCCGCAGATCCTGCGGCACGCGAACCTGGTCGAGAAGCGGTGTACGGCTCATGTCATCCCATACTTAAGCGCTCGCGCGCCGCGCGAACAGTCCCGCCTCACCCTTCGGCGTCGAGCGGCGTCAGGCCGGCCGGGCGCTTGTTCGCGTCGAGCGTGATCTTCTGCACGCGCTCGTCGGCCTGGCGCAGCAGCGCCTCGCAGCGGCCCTTGAGGGCCGCGCCGCGCTCGTAGAAGGTGATGGCGTCCTCCAGGTTGACCTGGCCCTGCTCGAGCTGGCCGACGATGGTCTCCAGCTCCTTCAGCGCCTCCTCGAAGGACAGGGCCCCGACATCGGGGCGCGCGGGGGCGGTTTTCGGCATTTCGGCCGGGGATTTGGACATCGGCATATTCCTGAGCTTCGAAAAACGGAATTAGCGGCCCATCAAGGCCGAAACATGGGCCGCCACCGAGCGGGAGAGGCCGCCGAGATCGTAGCCGCCCTCCAGCACCGAGACCACCTTGCCGCCGGCGTGGCGGTGGGCGATCTCCATCAGCTTGCGGGTCGCCCAGGCGAAATCCGCCTCCTTGAAGCGCAGCGAGGCGAGCGGATCGGCGAAATGCGCGTCGAAACCGGCCGAGATGATGACGAGATCGGGCCGGAACGCGTCGAGACGCGGCAGGATGGCGGTCTCCATCGCCTCGCGGAATTCCTCGCCGCCGTCGCCGGCGCTGAGCGGCGCGTTGACGATGGTGTCGTGCTCGCCGCGCTCGCTCGCGGCCCCCGTACCAGGATAGAGCGGCATCTCGTGGGTGGAGGCGTACATCACGCTTTTGTCGGCCCAGAAGATGTCCTGCGTGCCGTTGCCGTGATGGACGTCGAAATCCATGATCGCGACGCGCTCCGCGCCATGCGCGCTTTGGGCCTGGCGGGCCGCGATCGCGGCGTTGCCGAACAGGCAGAAGCCCATCGGCTGGCTGCGTTCGGCATGATGGCCGGGCGGGCGGGTGGCGACGAAGGCGTTGACGGCGCGGCCCGCCATCACCTCGTCGACGGCGTGCACGGCGCCGCCGGCCGAGCGCAGCGCCGCCTCGAAGGAGCCGGGCGAGAGCGTCGTATCGGCGTCGATGCGCACGAAATCCTCGCGCGGCGTCGCCTCGGCGAGCGCTTGGACGAGCTTCTCGGGATGGACGCGATACACCGCCTCAAGATCGACGCGCGGCGCCTCGACGCGAATGAGATCCGCGAAGGGCTCGTCGTCGAGCACCGCGTCGATCGCCCGCAGCCGGTCGGGGCGCTCCGGATGGCCCGGCGGGGTGATGTGGTCGAGGCAGGCCGGATGGCGGATGAGAAGGGTGGTCAAGGATGGTTGTCTCGCATGGCTTCCCAATGGCTACCCGGATACGATCGCCTCGTCCAATTTTTTCCAGATTGTCTATTTTGTCTATTTGGGACATAATATCGAAATGCGCCAGTATCCTTCGACCGATCTCAAGCAGCATCTCGGTGACGTTCTCGACGTGGCAAGCCGGGAGCCAGTGGCCATCACGCGCCATCGCAAGCTTCGTTATATCCTGATGAGCGTCGAGGCTTACGAAGCGCGGTTCGCGCGGGACCCTCGTCGCAGCCTCGCGATAGAGGAAATGCCGGACGACCATCTCGCGTTGCTGGAGGGCGCACTGACGGCGGCTCCCGAGGACCCCGGCGGTGACTAACCCTGCCTCCGGCGATGTATGGCGCTACGACTATCTCTGGCGCTGGCAGCACGAAAGCGGCGAAACCGAGGGCCGAAAGCGCCGGCCTGTCGCTTTCGTCGCGGTTCTGCCCGATGCGGCCGGCAAGACGCATCTATTCATCCTGCCGATAACCTCGAAGCAGCCTGGGCTCGATCGTCTTTCGATTCCGGTGCCACCGATCGAGCGGCGACGCGCAAGGCTCGACGACATGCCGCTGTGGATCCTGATCGACGAATACAACTACGATCAGCTTGAAGCTTCGTTCTATCTCGATCCCAACGGCAGGCTCGGGGCCTTCAGCCGCGCCTTCCACGAAACCGTGCTGCGAACCTTCACGCGAGCGGCCCGCGAAAGGCGCGTAGGACGCGTGTCGCGGACCGACTGACGCCTCACCCCAACAGCCGCCGCACCACCACGCCGGCCGGGGGCGGGACGGTGTCGGGCACGAAGAAATCCTCGGCAAGGGGCTGGGCCGGGTCGACGCGGTAGGGCTCGAAATCGCTGATCCCCTCGGCCGCCAGGAAGGTATCGTCGATCAGGAACTGGCCCGTGAAGCTCCTGGCGTATTTGAGGAAGACGCGGTGGGCCGCGTCCGCGAGGATCTCAGGCGTGCGGCTCATGGAGACGAGCTTGTCGCCGCCGAGCAGGTTCTTCACCGCGGCGGTGGCGATCGTTGTGCGCGGCCAGAGCGCATTGACCGCGATGCTCTTCGGCTTCAGCTCGCCCGCGAGGCCCAGCACCACCAGGCTCATGCCGAACTTCGCCATCGAATAGGCGGTGTGCGGCGCGAACCATTTCTCGCGCATGTCGAGCGGCGGGGAGAGCATCAGGATATGCGGGTTGGCGGCTTTCTCCAGATGCGGGATCGCCAGCTTGGAGACGAGGAAAGTGCCGCGCGCGTTGATCTGGTGCATCAGGTCGAAGCGCTTCATGTCGATCGCCGCGGTCGGCGCGAGATTGATCGCCGAGGCGTTGTTGACGACGATGTCGAGGCCGCCGAAGCGCTGGACCGTCTGCGCGATGGCATCCGCCACCGAGGCCTCGTCGCGCACGTCGACCACCAGCGGCAGCGCCTTGCCGCCCGCCGCCTCGATCGCGGCGGCGGCCGTGTGGATGGTGCCTTCGAGCTTGGGGTGCGGCGTGTCGGTCTTGGCCGCGATGGTGACGTTGGCGCCGTCGCGCGCCGCCCTCAGCGCGATCGCGAGGCCGATGCCGCGCGAGGCGCCGGTGATGAAGAGCGTCTTGCCGGCGAGGGTTCCGTTCATCTCGAGCTCTCCTTACGCGGCGAGGATGTGCGCGGCGGCGGCCAGCGAAGCGGCGCCGTCGGTGACGCTTTTCCCCAACCCCTCGGCCTGCGGCGCGAGGTTCTCGGCATAGAAGCGGGCGAGCGCGACGCGGCCTTCCGCATCCCCCTCCCCGGCGCGGCGGGCCGCCAGCGCGCCCTTGGCGAGCAGAACGCCGCCCATCGCGGTGCCGAACAGGCGGCAATAGGGCGTCGCGCCGGCGAGCGCGGCGGCCGGATCGGCGCCGAGCATCGCCTGGAGCGCGGCGGCGGCGGTCTCCAGCGCGTCCAGCGCCTCGCCTAAGCGCTCGGCGGGGGCGCCGAAGGCGGGATCGTTGGCGGCAGCGACCTTGGCGGTCTCGTCGCGCAGCTCGGCGAGATAGGTCTTCACGGTCTCGCCGCCGTTCAAGGGCAGCTTGCGGGTGACGAGATCGATCGCCTGGATGCCGTTGGTGCCCTCGTAGATCGCCGCGATGCGGGCATCGCGCAGATGCTGGGCAGCGCCCGTCTCCTCGATATAGCCCATGCCGCCATGCACCTGGATGCCGATCGAGGCGACCTCGATGCCGATGTCGGTCGCGAATGCCTTGGCGACCGGCGTGAGCAGGCCGGCGCGCGCCGTATCGCCATCCGCATGGCCGCGATCGATCGCCTCGGCGAGCGCGTAGCAGATGCCGCGTGCCGCCTGCGTATAGGCCGCCATGGTCAGCAGCATGCGCTGCACGTCCGGGTGGACGATGATCGGGTCCATGCCGGG
>JBDHTH010000158.1:0-6543 GCA_039808545.1 Phreatobacteraceae bacterium
CGCCGCATATGGGTTGCCGAAGCGCGCGAGGAAGCGGCGGGCGTTCTCGTCCGTGTCCTTGTAGTTGATGGCGACGACGCGGATGCGGGAATCGGCCTTCAGCCGCATGAGCTGCGGATGCTCCAGCTCGCAGGGCTTGCACCAGGACGCGAAGACGTTGACGACCGTCACGGACCCGCCCGCCAGCGCCGCCGTGTCGAGGCCCGGCAGGCCCGTCCCGGCGAGCGGCGGCAGGGTCATCGCCGGGGCGGGCCGGCCGATCAGCGCCGAGGGGATCTGTGCCGCGTCCCTGCCGGACCAGAGCTGCGCCAGGAACACCGCCGCGATCGCCGCGAAGGCGATGAGCGGCACGAGCACGAGCAGCCGCCGGCCGCGCCGGCTGTTCGCGGCCGTCTCGGCGCTGCTCACGCGATTTCTCCGGGCAGCCGGGCGGGCGCCTCGCCGGCCGCGGAGCGGCGGCGGATGCCGCGCCCGTCGAGTGCCGCGATTTCCCCCTTCACGCGGCGATGCGTCCAATGCACCCAGCCGATCAGCGCCAGGACGACGAGGAGCGAGATCGCATAGGCCGCGACGATGAAGCCCGCATGGGACCCGAGCGCGCTCATGCGACGCCCCTGCGCGCCGCCATGAGGAGCATCGTGCGCAGCCGGCGCGACAGCACCTCGTTGCGCATCGCCGCCATGTGCAGCGTCGCGAACAGCAGCGTGAAGGCGAGCGCCGAGACGAGCAGCGGCACCAGATAGGCGGCATCGAGCGTCGTGCCGCCGAGCCTGAGCACCGAGGCGGGCTGGTGCAGCGTGTTCCAATAGTCGACCGAGAACTTGATCACCGGGATGTTGACGAGCCCGACCAGCGTCAGCACCGCTACGGCGCGCGCCGCGCGGGCCGGCTCCTCGATCGCCTGCCAGAGCGCCAGCACCGCGAGATAGAGCAAAAACAGCACCAGCACCGAGGTGAGGCGCGCATCCCATTGCCACCAGGTGCCCCACATCGGCCGCCCCCACAGCGACCCCGTGACGAGGCACAGGAACGTGAAGGCCGCGCCGATCGGCGCCGCCGCCTTCTGCGCCACGTCGGCGAGCGGATGGCGCCACACCAGGGTGCCGAGCGCCGAGAGGCTCATCAGCACCCAGCAGCCCATCGACAGCCAGGCGAAGGGCACATGGATGAACATGATCCGGACGGTTGCGCCCTGCTGGTAGTCGTCCGGCACGCCCGCGACGAGATAGGCCGCGCAAAGCCCGGCGAGCGTCGTCGCGGCCGCCAGCACGGGCAGCGCGCGGGCGACGAAAGCAAGGAACCGCGTCGGGTTGGCGAGGTCGGTCAGGGCCATGGCGGCGTTCTAGCGACTACGGCGCGGCGCAGCAATCAGAACCGCGTGAGGGGAGGGCTCAGCTCCGCCCGAGCCGGATGCCGGCCGCCGCCGCGACCGGGCCGAGCACCGCGGCGCCGAGGCTGAGCCCGACGAGGACGCCCATCGGCGCCGTGGCCCCGCCCGCCGCCGCGACGCCGAAGATCAGCACGGGGATCGTGAAGGGCAGGATCAGCACGGCCTGGAGGAGCCCGCCGCGTCGGAGGCCGACCGTGAGCCCGGCGCCGATCAGCCCGAGGAAGACGAGGGCGGGGCTGCCGATGAGCAGCGCCAGCAGCAGGGGCGGCACGGCGGCGGCCTCCAGGCCCAGCATCACGGCGAGAAGCGGCGCCGCGACGATCAGCGGCAGCACCGCGCTCAGCCAATGCGCCAGGGCCTTGGCGAACAGGATCAATTCGAGCGGCAGCACCGCCCCCGTCATGACGTCGAGCGAGCCGTCATCCTGGTCGGCCTGGAGCAGCCGGTCGAGCCCGAGCAGGGCGGCGAGCAGCGCGCCGATCCACAGCATTGCGGGGCCGATGCGGCGGGTGAGACCGAGATCGGGGCCGACGCCGAAAGGAACGAGCACGACCAGCGCCAGGAAGAAGACGAGCGCCGCCGCGCCGCCGCCGCCGACTCGCCAGCCGAGGCGCAATTCGCGCCGGATGAGAGCGAGGAAGGCGCGCCTCATGCGAGCCGCGTCTCGGTCGCGGCCGCAAGGCCGAGCGGCCCGTGGGTCGCCGCCAGGATCAGGCCGCCAGCCTTCAGATGCCGTTCCATCAGCGTCGTGAACAGCGCGGCCGAGGCCTTGTCGAGCGCCGTCATCGGCTCGTCGAGGATCCAGAGCGGGCGGGCCGCGACGATGAGGCGCGCAAGCGCGAGGCGCCGCCGCTGCCCGGCCGACAGGATCGCGGCCGGCAGATCCGCGAGATCCGCGAGGCCGAGCGCCGCCAGCGCCGGCTCGGTTTCCCCTGACGCGCCCCCCAGCATCGCGGCCCAGAAGGCGAGATTTTCGGCAAGCGTCAGTGCCGGCTTTACCGCGTCGAGATGGCCGATGAAATGCGCCCGCTCGGCGAGCGGCGTCTCCTCCTCGGGCTCCAGCGCGATGCGGCCGGCCTCGATCGCCTGCAGCGCCGCGACCGCCCGCAGCAGCGAGGTCTTGCCGGCGCCGTTCGGCCCCGTGACCTGGCGCGCCTCGCCGGCCGCGACCGCGAAGCTCAGCTCCTCGAACAGCCCCCGCTCGCCGCGCACGAGCCGCACCCCCTCGACCACGAGCCTTGCGGCCCCGAAGGGCGGGTCGGCCGGAATGGTTGCGCGGTCGGGCAGGGGGCGCTCATGCTGCATTGGTCTGATCCGATGCATATGGCAGCTTTTTTAGAAACGCTCTATAAGCGCCACAACCGCATGCGGCGGTTCCCGGCCCGCGCCGTCCATGTCCCGGCATGGTTGCTGCCCGATCTGGCTCGAGCGACGCCGCGCCGCCTGCGGGAATGCGACCGCCCGCGACTGGAGATTTCATCGGCATGAGCAGCACCGCCCCCGCGCATGACAGCTTCAAGGCCCGCACGACCCTGAAGGTCGGCGACAAGACCTATGTCTATTACAGCCTGACGGAGGCGGAAAAGAACGGGCTGAAAGGGGTCTCGAATCTGCCCTTCTCGATGAAGGTGCTGCTCGAGAACATGCTGCGCCACGAAGACGGCCGCACGGTCACCAAGGCCGACATCGCGGCGGTCTCGGACTGGCTCCAGAACCGGGGCAAGGTCGAGAAGGAGATCGGCTTCCGCCCGGCCCGCGTGCTGATGCAGGACTTCACCGGCGTGCCGGCGGTGGTCGACCTCGCGGCGATGCGCGACGGCATGGAGACGCTCGGCGGCGACGTCGCCAAGATCAACCCGCTGGTGCCGGTCGATCTCGTCATCGACCATTCGGTGATCGTCGACTTCTTCGGCACCAACAAGGCGTTCAAGGAGAACGTCGACCTCGAATACGAGCGCAACGGCGAGCGCTATCGCTTCCTGAAATGGGGCCAGACGGCCTTCGACAATTTCCGCGTCGTGCCGCCCGGCACCGGCATCTGTCATCAGGTGAACCTCGAATACCTCGCCCAGACGGTCTGGACCAAGACGGTCGGCCAGGACGAGATCGCCTATCCCGACACGCTGGTCGGCACCGACAGCCACACCACCATGGTCAACGGCCTGGCGGTGCTCGGCTGGGGCGTCGGCGGCATCGAGGCCGAGGCCGCCATGCTCGGCCAGCCGCAGTCGATGCTGCTGCCCGAGGTGATCGGCTTCAAGCTGACGGGCCAGCTCAGGGAAGGCATCACGGCGACCGACCTGGTGCTCACCGTCACGCAGATGCTGCGCAAGAAGGGCGTGGTCAACAAATTCGTCGAGTTCTTTGGCCCCGGCCTGTCGGCGCTTTCCCTCGCGGACCGCGCCACGATCGCCAACATGGCGCCGGAATACGGCGCGACCTGCGGCTTCTTCCCCGTCGACGAGGAGACGCTCGCCTATCTCACCATGTCGGGCCGCGAGGACCGGCGCATCGCGCTGGTGGAGGCCTACACCAAGGCGCAGGGCATGTTCCGCACCGCCGACATGCCCGACCCGGTCTTCACCGACACGCTGGAGCTCGATCTCGGCACCGTCCAGGCTTCGCTCGCCGGCCCGAAGCGCCCCGAGGGGCGCGTGGCGCTCGGCGGCGTCGCCAAGGGCTTCGCGGCCGCCATGGAGAGCGACTACAAGAAGGCGGCCGAGATCGCCAAGCGCGTCAAGGTCGAGGACAAGAACTTCGACATCGGCCATGGCGACGTGGTGATCGCGGCGATCACCTCTTGCACCAATACCTCCAACCCCTCGGTGCTGCTGGCGGCGGGCCTGCTCGCCCGCAACGCCCTCGCCAAGGGGCTGAAGACCAAGCCCTGGGTGAAGACCTCGCTCGCGCCGGGCAGCCAAGTGGTCGCCGAGTATCTGGAGAAGGCCGGGCTGCAGAAGGATCTCGATGCGCTCGGCTTCAACCTCGTCGGCTTCGGCTGCACGACCTGCATCGGCAATTCCGGCCCGCTGCCGCCCGAGATTTCCAAGGCGATCAACGACAACGGCATCATCGCGGCGGCGGTGCTCTCGGGCAACCGCAACTTCGAGGGCCGCGTCTCGCCCGACGTGCAGGCGAACTATCTCGCCTCCCCGCCGCTAGTCGTCGCCTATGCGCTCGCCGGCTCCGTGCAGCGCGACCTGGAGACGGAGCCGCTCGGCACCGGCTCGGACGGCAACCCCGTGTTTCTGCGCGACATCTGGCCCTCCACCAAGGAGATCCAGAGCTTCGTGCATCAATATGTGACCCGTGACCTGTTCAAGCTGAAATACGCCGACGTGTTCAAGGGCGACGCCAACTGGGCCAAGGTGCGCGTGCCGCAGGGCGAGCGCTACCAGTGGGACATGGGCTCGACCTATGTGCAGAACCCGCCCTATTTCGACGGCATCACCAAGGTCGCGCCGCCGGTCACCGACATCGTCGACGCGCGCATCCTTGCGGAGTTCGGCGACAAGATCACGACCGACCACATCTCGCCTGCCGGCTCGATCAAGGCCTCCTCGCCGGCCGGCGAGTACCTCCTGTCGCATCAGGTCAGGCCAGCCGACTTCAACCAGTACGGCACGCGGCGCGGCAACCACGAAGTGATGATGCGCGGCACCTTCGCCAATATCCGCATCAAGAACTTCATGGTGAAGGATGCGAACGGCAATGTCGTGGAAGGCGGCTTCACGATCCATCAGCCCTCCGGCGACAAGATGACGATCTACGACGCCGCCATGCGCTATGCGCAGGAGAAGGTGCCGCTGGTCGTCTTCGCGGGCGCCGAATACGGCAACGGCTCCTCGCGCGACTGGGCCGCGAAGGGCACCAAGCTGCTCGGCGTGCGCGCCGTGATCGCGCAGAGCTTCGAGCGCATCCATCGCTCGAACCTCGTCGGCATGGGCGTCGTGCCGCTGGTCTTCGAGGAGGGCACGAGCTGGCAGTCGCTCGGCCTGAAGGGCGACGAGAAGGTCTCGATTCGCGGCCTCACGGGCGACCTCAAGCCGCGCCAGATGCTCGTCGCCGAGATCACCCATGCGGATGGCCGCACCACCGAGGTGCCGCTGTACTGCCGTATCGATACGCTCGACGAGCTCGAGTATTTCCGCAACGGCGGCATCCTGAACTACGTGCTGCGCCAGCTCGCGGCCTGACCCGCGAGCCCGCGGTCCCGTCGCGGCGCCTCACCGCGCCGTGATGGGCGTCACCGCTTCGTGATTCGTCTCGGGTCCTGACGAAGCGTTAAGTCGGCGCGGCGGAATTCGACCGCGCCGGCCGAGGTGGCCTTCCTGCCGCCGGCGCGATCCTGGACGACGAGTACCCATCGATGCGCTTCCTGATTGCGACCTCTCTCCTTGCGGCGGCCCAACTGGCCCTCGGCCCCGGCGGCGCGACGGCGGGCGAGGGGGTGAAGCCGAAGGCCGTGGTCGAATTGTTCACCAGCCAGGGCTGCTCCTCCTGCCCGGCCGCCGACCGGCTGTTCGCCAAGCTTTCCTACAACCAGGACCTCATCGTCCTGTCGATGAATGTCGACTATTGGGACTATATCGGCTGGAAGGACACGCTCGCCCAGCCGATGTTCACGACGCGCCAGAAGGCCTATGCGCTGGCGCGCGGCGACCGGCAGGTCTACACGCCGCAGGCGGTGATCAACGGCCGCCTGCATGTCGTCGGTAGCCAGAAATACGAGATCCTCAACGCGATCGAGAAGTCGCGCCAGGAGGACATCGTGCTGAGCCTGCCGGTGACGCTCACCAATCTGGCGGGCCGTATCGCGATCGACGTGAAGCCCTCCGAGCAGCAGGCCGAGATCGCCGGCCCGGCCGAGATCTGGGCCTTCTCGGTGCAGCGCGAGGTCACGGTGCCGATCGAGCGCGGCGAGAATGCGGGCCAGACCGTCACCTACCACAATGTCGTGCGCAAGGCCGTGAAGGTCGGCGATCTGAAGTTCGACCGCACCGAGCCCTTGACGCTCGATCCGGCCGCGATCGCGCCGGAGGCCGACGCCGTCATCGTCCTGGTGCAGGGCATCAAGGCGGCGGGGCCGGGCGCCATCTACGGCGCGGCCGAGATCGGCCTGCGCTAACCGGATCCGCCCAGCAAGGAAAAAG
>JBDHTH010000159.1:0-6529 GCA_039808545.1 Phreatobacteraceae bacterium
CCTACAAAATTGAAGGCTGAAATAGCCACCGAGGAAACCTCTGAGGAACGACGACATGTACTCCGCTTTCGGACGGAGGCCGTGATGCTGATCGGCAGCGCCGGCCCAGGCAAAACCTCCATCTGCACTGCAGACGCCTCCAGCATCGAGATCCGGGGGCGGGACCTCACCGCCGATCTGATGGGCGGGGTCAACTTCACCGAATTCTTCTTCCTGCTCGTCACCGGCAAGACCCCATCACAAAAACAGCGCTTCTTCCTGGACGTCCTTCTCGTCGCCATCGCGGAGCACGGCCTCACTCCGACCGCGCAGGCGGCCCGCATGACGCTGGCGGCCGACCCGCAATGCATGCAGGCGGCCGTCGCCGCCGGCATTCTCGGCTGCGGCACCGTAGTCCTCGGAACTTCCGAGTTGTGTGGAGAACTACTGATCGCAGCGCGGAAGCGCATTCTGGCCGGCGAAGCGGAAGCCGCCGTGGTTCTCGACATGGCCTCGGCGATCCGTGCACGTCGCGGCAAGATGCCTGGTTTCGGCCACCCCATCCATCATCCGGTTGATCCGCGCAGCGAGCGCATCTTCGCCCTTGCGGAGCGCGAGGAGATCGTTGGTCCGCATATCAGGCTCGCCAAGGCGTTCCGACCGGCAGTCGCGGAGGCCTGGGGCCGGCCGATGCCGATGAACGTCTCCATGCTGATCGCCGCGGTCCTGCTCGATCTCGATTTCCCTGCCACGATGATCAAGGCGATTCCGATCCTCGCGCGAACCGCTGGTCTCCTCGGCCATCTGGCCGAGGAGCAGGAGCGGCCGATCGGCTTCCTGATGTCTCATCATGGCGAGAGCGCCATCGCCTACGAGCGCGCGGAAGCGGTCACGTCATGATGTTCCAACCCGAGATCGAGACCCGGCCCTGGGCGGAGCAGCGCAGCATCGACGAGCCAGCCTATCGCAAGCAGCTCAACCATCTTTTCGACAATTCGCGTTTCTATCAGCAGAAGCTCGGCGCAGCGGGCTTCAAGACGGCCGCCTCGGCCGGTGGCCTCGACGACATTCGAAACCTGCCCTTCACCGAAAAGGACGAGTTGCGCGCCAGTCGCTCGGAAGCCGATCCAATCGGCACGCATATCGCGGTGCCGCTGGAAAAGGTTTGCCGCGTCTTCTCGACCAGCGGCACCACCGGCATCCCGAGCTACATCCCGCTGACTCCGAACGACTTGGAGCGCTGGGTGCTGACCTCGTCGCGTTCCTATGCCGCCGCGGGCGTGAAGGCCGGCGAGCGCATGGTCAGCACCTACAATGCCGGGCCCTTCGTCGCGGGCGCCGCGCTCGACGCCTTCAACCGGCTCGGCCTGTGCCATATCCCTGTCGGCAGCGGCAATACCGAGCGCTTGATGGCGGCCGTGAAGCTGCTCAAGCCGCAGATCCTCGGCTGCACCCCCTCTTATGCCTTCCACCTTGCCGAATGGGCGAGGGATCGTGGCATCGATCTCAAATCGAGCTCGGTGGAGCGTATTCTCGTCGCCGGCGAGCCCGGTGGCGGCGAGCCTGTCATGCGCGGCAAGCTCGAAGCAGCCTGGGGGGCGAAAGTCACCGAGGCGATGGGCATAGGCGACATCTCGATATCGCTCTGGGGCGAGTGCGAGCACCAGAACGGCATGCATTTCAGCGGCCGCGGCTTCGTCCATATCGAGCTGATCGACCCGGAAACGGGCGCGCCAGTCCCGCTCGAGGACGGCGCCACGGGCGAGCTCGTCCTGACCCATCTCGCCCGCGAGGCCGCGCCGCTGTTGCGCTTTCGCACGCGCGATCACGTCATGTTCTGGAACTCGCCCTGTCCATGCGGCCGGACCTCGCCGCGCGTCCGCTGCATCGGCCGCACCGACGACATGCTGATCGTGCGCGGCGTCAACCTGTTTCCCTCGGCGGTGCGCGAGGTGGTCAACCGCTTCGCTCCTAAGGTCAGCGGCGTCATTGCCATCCGCCCGAAGGTGAAAGCCGTGAAGCAGGAGCCGCCGCTGCCCGTGGTCGTCGAGCTCGGCGAGGGCACCGACGCAACGCCCGCCCTCGCCGAAGCCATTCAGAAGGAGATCCGCGCCGTGCTGGTGGTGACCACGGAGGTCAGGCTGGTGTCGCACGGAGTGCTGCCGCGCACGGACTACAAGTCGAAAATTCTGGATTTCGGCGAGGTCGTCTGAACGGCCCGTGGAAAAACAAGATCTGGGAGGACAAGGATGAAGTTCAAGCACGCCCTGCTCGGCGCGATCGCCGGGCTCCTATCGGCGAGTTCGGCCTTCGCGGCCGAGTTCGAGTTCAAGATCTCGCATATGTTCCCGCCATCGCACTTCATTCAGACGCTCGTCCTTGAGCCTTGGGCGAAGTCGCTGGAGGAAAAGTCGAATGGCCGCGTGAAGTTCCAAATCTTCGCCGCCGGATCGGCTTTGGGTGACGCCACGCGCCAGTTCGATCAAGTGCGCGGCGGCGTGGTCGATATCGCGATCGGGATTCCGGCGATCCCGCGCGGGCGCCATCCGCGCTCGACGCTGATCGAACTGCCCTTCACCATCAAGACGGCCGAGGCCGGCACCAAGGTGCTGACCGAGCTCTATGACGAGCATCTGAAGGCCGACTTCCCCGGCACCGTCATGCTGTCGCTGACAGTGACAGAACCTAGCGCGATTCACACGAAATCACCCGTGGCCGATCTTGATCAGCTCAAGGGCCTGCGCCTGCGCGCTCCGACCCCTAGCGTCACCGCCATCCTGAACGCTCTCGGCGCGACACCGGTCGGCCTGCCGCCGACCCAGATCTACGAGAATGTCGAGCGTGGCGTCGTCGACGGCAACGTCATGCCCTGGGGGCCGGTGGGAGCCTTCAAGCTGCATGAGGTGCTGAAGAACCACCTCAACGCCCGCATCGACGCCGTCGCGATGTACACGCTGATGAATGAGCGCCGCTATAACGCTCTGCCTCCCGACATCCGCAAGCTTTTCGACGACAGCAAGGTCTTCTTCGCCCAGAACTGGGGTAAATGGTGGAAGGACACCGACCAGATCGCGATCGATGCCGCCAAGAAAGCCGGCAATACGATCCGCGAGCTGCCGGACGCGAGCCGCGATGCCTGGCGCGGAAAGCTGCAGAAGGTGATCGACGACTATATCGCCGAGCAGGAGAAGACGGTTCCGGGATCGCGCAAGACTTATGACGCGATGGTCGCCGCGCTGAAGAAATACGAATAGCGGCCCTCCCGCTTCGCAAGCCGGTCGCCGGCCGCCGGGTCGGCGGCCCTTCGCCCCCTATCCGGATCCGGACAAGCCTCCGATGACCAGGGCTACCAGATTTCTGGCGCTGGCCGGTACGCTGGCCTTCCTCGCGGCGGTGGCGCTGACCATCGTCGATATCGGCCTGCGCAGCGTCAGCACCGGCACGGTTCATGGCGCCGTCGACCTCGGCCAGCTCTGCGTCATGACGGGCGCAATGCTGGCAATCCCCTACGGATTCATGACGGATCAGCACGTCGCCATCGATCTCTTCACCGAGAAACTGCCGGTCCGCATCCAGATCGCCCTGCGCGTCTTCGCCGCGCTGCTCGGGGCTGTCTTTCTCGCCGGCGTCTTCTGGTTCTCCCTGCAGCAGGCGATGATCGAGATCGCGGGAGGCGACCGCAGCCAGACCATCGGCATCCCGATGGCGCTCTATTGGGTCCCCTTCCTGCTCGGCATCGGCCTTTCGGCGATCAGCCTGCTTGCCGTTGCGCTCGACCTGCTGCGCCGCGGCCTCCCCGCCACCCGCGTCGAAGAGGTCGCGCATTGAGCCCCGCCGTTATCGGATCGATCGGCATCGTCGCGCTGCTCGTGCTGATCGCTTTGCGCGTACCCGTCGCCATCGCGATGGGGGTCGTCGGCATCGTCGGCGGCGTCGCCATCAACGGCTGGTTCAGCCTGGGCTTCGTGCTCGGCTCGCAGCCTTTCGTCACCGTATTTCCCTACACGCTCTCGGTCATCCCGCTCTTCGTGATGATGGGGGCCTTCGCTGCCCGGGCCGGGCTCTCGGCATCGTTGTTTCAGTCGCTGCACGCATTGATCGGCCATTGGCGCGGCGGCCTCGCCTCGGCCACCATCGGTGCCTGCGCCTTGTTCGGCTCCGTCTGCGGCTCAAGCCTGGCGACGGCCGCGACGATGGCGCGGGTCGCGATCCCGTCAATGCGCTCCGTCGGCTATCAGGACTGGCTCACGGCCGGGACGGTAGCGGCAGGCGGCACGCTCGGAATCCTGATCCCGCCCAGCATCATCATGGTCATCTACGCGATCATGACGGAGCAGTCGATCGGCCGGATGTTCCTGGCCGGCATGGTGCCCGGGTTCCTGGCGGCCGGTCTCTACATGCTGGTCATCTACGTGATCGCGACCCTTCGTCCGCAGGCGGCACCACTTTCGCCGCCGCTCGACGGCGCGCAGCGGATCGAGGCTTTCCGGCAGATGGGACCGGTGCTGCTGCTCTTCGGCTCCGTGATGGGCTCGATCTATCTCGGCATCGCCTCGCCGACCGAGGCGGCGGCGGTCGGCGCCTTCGGCGCGATGGTCCTTGCAGCCTGGCGGCGCAAGCTGACCTGGGATGTCGTGCGGGAATCGCTGATGGAGACGGCGGTGACTACCGGCATGATCTTCATGATCCTGGTCGGCACCTCGATCCTGCAGTTCTTCATCGAGACCTCGACGTTGCCGAACATGCTGCTCGACGGCATAAACTGGCTGCAGTTGCCGCCGATCGGCGTGCTGATCCTGATCCTCATCGCATACGTCATCCTAGGCTGCTTCCTCGACAGCCTGTCGATGATGCTCATCACGCTGCCGATCTTCTTTCCGCTGATCACCAAGCTCGGCTACGATCCGGTCTGGTTCGGCATCCTCGTCACGTCGGTCGTTGAGATTGGCCTCATCACGCCGCCGGTCGGCATGAATCTCTTCGTGATCGTCGCCGTTTCCGGCTCGATCAAGTTCGAGACGGCTGCGGTCGGCATCGTGCCGTTCCTGATGGCGGATTTTACCCGCGTTGTGCTCCTGGTCGCCTTTCCGGCCATCACGCTGTTCCTTCCGCGCCTCCTGATGGGATGACCGATGGCTATTTCGCTTGCCGCCCGCCTGAAGCAGCCGGGGCTGCTGGTCGCGCCGGGCATCCATGACATGGTGTCGGCACGCATTGCTGACACCATCGGCTTCGACGCGCTCTACATGACGGGCTTCGGCGTCGTCGCATCGCATCTCGGCTTGCCCGATGCCGGGCTCGCGACCTATTCGGACATGGTCGGCCGCGTCAGGTTGATGGCGGAGGGGACCGCCGCGCCGCTCATCGCTGATGGCGATACCGGCTATGGCGGCCTGCTCAACGTCGATCACACGGTGCGCGGCTACGAGAAGGCCGGCGCCGCCGCCATCCAGATAGAGGATCAGGAATTCCCGAAGAAGTGCGGCCATACTCCCGGCGGTACGGCGCATCAAGGTCGCAGCAGATGCGCGCGATGCGCGCGACTTCCTGATCGTCGCCCGAACTGACGCCCGCACCACCTTGGGGCTCGACGAGGCGCTGCGACGCGGGGAGGCCTTCCTCAAGGCCGGCGCCGACATCCTCTTCATAGAGTCGCCGGAAAGCGTCGAGGAGATGGCGCGTATCGGCCGCGCTTTCGACGCGCCGCTGCTCGCCAACATGGTCGAGGGCGGACGGACCCCCATTCTATCGAAGCCAGAACTCGAGGCACTCGGCTATCGGCTTGCGATATTTCCAGTCACAGGCCTCCTGGCTCAGGTGGCCGCTCTGCGGTCCGCCTATGCGACCCTCGCACGCGAGGGCTCGAGCAAGCATTTCTCCGGGGCGCTCGAACCCTTCGATGCCGTCACGCGGCTGATGGGCTTCGAACGGGTCTGGGCTTTCGATAAGGCCCATGCCGAGACCGATACTCCCTAGCACAAGACATTGGCGTCATAGCCCGCCATGCCTGGATGCACCGAACAGGCACGTGATCCGTGCAAGGCATCCAGGTGCTGCCCATTGACGGCTTGCAGCGCCATCAACGCGACTTAGCCGTAACCGCTGTAGCGCGGAGATCGGCTGGGACATTGAGCGTCTCATCCCAATCCGCGGCGACGCCTGGAACCACTCGCCGGGCCTCCGGGCGCCGTGTCCGGCAGAACCGATCGACCGCCTATCGGCCCGCGAATGACTCATACGAGTTGCTGCGATGATGGGGCATCGCGCGCGATGGCGGCGGCCGCCCGCACCGGGAACGGCGTGACGAGGCTTCCGAGGATGCGGGGCTACTCAGCAAGGAGAGGCTGCTAGGCACAGGACCTATTAAATTAGATCAGCTTCTCGCCGGGGGCGGATCATTCACCGCATCGAAGAATGCGCCTTGGCAAGCCTCACTTGGATTGGGGCCAGCTCGCGCTCATGCTATGGCCTCAGCCGCTAGCCATCAGCGGTCTTGCAATCCTTTCGTCGAAGATCATGCGCGTAGCGTTTCTCCTCATTCCCGGGTTCA
>JBDHTH010000160.1:0-6490 GCA_039808545.1 Phreatobacteraceae bacterium
ACCAGTATCCGGCGATCCTGAGATAGCGCGGCGAGAGCCGCTCGATCAGCCGCTTGCCGATATAGATCGTGCAATCCTCGTGGAAGGCGCCGTGGTTGCGGAAGGACTGCAGGAACAGCTTCAGCGATTTGGATTCGACCAGATAGCGATCCGGTACGTAGTCGATGACGAAATGCCCGAAATCCGGCTGGCCGGTCACCGGGCACAGCGAGGTGAATTCCGGGCAGGTGAAGCGCGCGACGTAGTTCGTGTCCGGATGCGGGTTATCGACGCGGTCGAGCACCGCGTCCTTCGGATCGGCCGGCTGGGCGACCGCCTTGCCGAGATGCAGCGTGTCCATGATGGGGCGGGCCTCGCGAAGTGGAAGGGCGTTGCGGGCGTCCATAGCGCGCCGCCGCCCGCCGAAACAAGCCGGGCCCGTCTTTCCGCCGTCACCGGGTTCCGGTAGAACGACAATCCCGCCGATCTCCTTCAAGTCCGGATAGAGCCATGACAGCCATCATCGACATCGTCGCCCGTGAAATCCTGGATTCGCGGGGCAATCCCACCGTCGAGGTCGATGTGGTGCTCGAAGACGGCTCGATGGGCCGCGCCGCCGTGCCCTCGGGCGCCTCGACGGGCGCGCATGAGGCGGTGGAGCTGCGCGACGGCGACAAGAAGCGCTATCTCGGCAAGGGCGTGCTCAAGGCGGTCGCCTCGGTCAACGGCGAGATCTTCGACGCGATCGGCGGCCTGGATGCCGAGGACCAGGCGAAGATCGACGAGACGATGATCGCGCTCGACGGCACCGCCAACAAGGCGCGGCTCGGCGCCAACGCCATTCTCGGCGTCTCGCTCGCCGTCGCCAAGGCGGCGGCCGAATCGTCGGGCCTGCCGCTCTACCGCTATGTCGGCGGCACCCAGGCGCGCGTCCTGCCGGTGCCGATGATGAACATCATCAATGGCGGCGCCCATGCCGACAATCCGATCGACTTCCAGGAGTTCATGATCCTGCCGATCGGCGCCTCCTCGATCGCCGAGGCGGTGCGGATGGGCTCGGAGACCTTCCATACGCTCAAGAAGGCGCTGAAGGACCAGGGTCACAACACCAATGTGGGCGACGAGGGCGGCTTCGCGCCGAACCTGAAATCGGCCGAGGCGGCGCTCGATTTCGTGATGGCCTCGATCGAGAAGGCCGGGTTCAAGCCGGGCCGCGACATCGTGATCGGCCTCGACTGCGCCGCGACCGAGTTCTTCAAGGACGGCAAATACGCCTATGAGGGCGAGGGCAAGAAGCGCGATCCGAAGGCACAGGCCAAATACCTCGCCAAGCTCGTCGCCGACTATCCGATCGCGACGATCGAGGACGGCATGGCGGAGGACGATTGGGAAGGCTGGAAGATCGTCACCGACCTGATCGGCGACAAGTGCCAGCTCGTCGGCGACGATCTGTTCGTCACCAATGTGAACCGCCTCTCCGAAGGCATCGCGAAGGGCATCGGCAACTCGATCCTCGTCAAGGTCAACCAGATCGGCTCGCTGACCGAGACGCTGGCGGCGGTCGATATGGCGCACCGCGCCGGCTACACCTCGGTGATGAGCCACCGCTCCGGCGAGACCGAGGACGCGACCATCGCGGATCTCGCGGTCGCGACGAATTGCGGGCAGATCAAGACCGGCTCGCTCGCCCGCTCGGACCGGACCGCCAAGTACAACCAGCTCATCCGCATCGAGCAGGAGCTCGGAGGCCAGGCGCGCTACGCGGGCCGCGCGGCGCTGAAGCAGCTCGCCTGAGGCGAGCTTCGACCGGAATCGAAAGGGCCGCGGCGTGACGACGCCGCGGCCCTTCCGTCTCAGCCCGTTCGGGTGGCTCAGTAGCGCTGCGGCGCCGGGGCCTGCGCGACCTCGTCCGGTCCGTCGATCGGCGCGCCCGGATCGGTCGGCTGCCAGTCGGGGCCGGCATCGCCGGGACGGAAGGCGCCGGCCGCCTTCACGACGACGGGCGTTCCGGTCGGCACGCGCGAATGCAGGTTGATGATGTCCTGGTTGAACAAGCGGATGCAACCGCTTGAAACAGCTCGTCCAATGCTGTCCGGCTCGATCGTGCCATGGATGCGGAACAGCGTGTCGGTGTTGTTGCGGTAGAGGTAGAGAGCGCGCGCGCCGAGCGGGTTGGTGACGCCGCCCGGCATGCCGCCGGCAAACTCGCGATACTTCGGATAGAGCTTCTGCATCGCCACGGTCGGCGTCCAGCGCGGCCATTCCGCCTTGCGGCCGACGATGGCCCGGCCCGAGAAGTTGAAGCCCTCGCGGCCGACGCCGACGCCGTAGCGCACGGCCTCGCCGCCCTCGCGGACGAGGTAGAGGAAGCGGTTGGCCGGGTCGACGACGATCGTGCCGGGCGCCTCGGGGCCGTTATAGGGAACGTTCTGGCGCAGGAACTCCGGCGGCACGCGCTCGATGTCGATCGCCGGAACCGGAAAGCGGTCATCCTCGATCGGCCCGTACATTTCCACGAGCCGGGGATCGAGGTGGCGGCGCTGCGGCTCGACCGGTTCCTCGAAGCGGCGGGTCGTGCAGGCGGCGAGCGCCAGGGGCAGAGCGGCGAGCGTCGCGCGCCGGGTCAATCTGGCGGCGCGCGGGCGAATTGACGAACGCATCTAACGTTTCTTCCTTAAATCAAACGGGCTGCGATGAAATGGCATTAGCAGATCGCGACGCGCGAAACCGTGGCTGGTCCGCAACAGCTGGGTACAGCATTGGGGCGAAAAGGCGGTGCCGCTGCGTCGCTTTGCCGCTTTTCTGCCATATGCCGAACCGCCATGCGGAAAGCCGGATGGTCCCGTCGCGGCATTGATGCTACCCGATCAGTTCCTCCCAATCGGTTACGGAATGTCGAGCCGGTCCGTCGCAATCGCCGCCATGCTGTTCGCCGTGCTGATCTATGGCGGGCAGTTCGTGACGGTGCGGCACGCGGTGATCAACGGGCTCAGCCCGCATGATCTCGTGGCGCTGCGCTTCATTGTCGCCGGATCGATCTTCCTCCCGATCGTCCTGCGGCGCGGCCTGGCCGATCTCGGCGGGCTCGGTTGGGGACGAGGCTTCGTCCTCGCCGTCACGGGCGGCGCCGCGATGAGCGCCCTCGGCAATATCGGCATGACCCTCGCGCCGGCCTCGCATGCCGCCGCGATCCAGCCCGGCATGGTCACCATGGTCTCCACCGCCGGTGCCGTTCTGCTCGGCGCCACCCGCCTCAGGCCGCCGCTGCTGGCGGCCCTCCTGACGGTCTCGGTCGGGCTGGCGCTGATCGCGCTCGGAGCCAAGCCCGGCGCGGATCTTCCCTCGCCGTGGAAAGGCCAGCTGCTCTTCGCCTGCGCCGGCGGGATCTGGGGCATCTTCATCGTGCTCTGCCAGAAATGGCAGGTCGACGCGATCTCGGCGACCGCCGCCGTGGCGGTGCTGTCGGCACTCTACTACCTGCCGGTCTATGCGCTGTTCCTGGAGCCGCGCATCTTCGGCGCGCCGCTCGTGCCCGTGCTGCTGCACGCCTTCAACCAGGGCGTCTTGAACATCGTCGTCGCCTTGCTGCTGTGGACGCAGGGCGCGCGGACCCTGGGGCCGGGGCTCGCGGCCTGCTTTCCGCCGCTGATTCCCGTCGCCGGCACCTTGCTCGCCATGCCGTTCCTGCACGAATTTCCTTCCGGCTGGCAGATGGTCGGCAGCGCCCTGGTCGTCGTGGGCCTGTTCGGACTGGCGCTGGTCCAGATTCGCGGATTGAAGCCTCTTCGTTAACGGCCGATTCACCAATCGCGGCAAAGCTGCGTCATGGTCCTTCGCCCGCGCCTTCGCCAGTTTCTCAAGACGCTCTCGCTCTATCTCGGCGCCGGTGCCGCGATCGCCTATTTCGCGATCCAGGGCTATAGCGGCGAATACGGCCTCAACGCCAAGCGCGAATACGAGGCGACGATCGCGCAACTCGAAGCCGAGAAGAGCGGTCTGAAGACCAGGCGCGACGCGCTCGAGCGGCGCGTCCAGCTCATGCGCCCCGAGAGCCTCGACCCCGACATGCTCGACGAGCAGGTGCGCGAAGTTCTCGACCGCGCGCGCCCCGACGACCTCGTCATCATGCGGCCGTCACGCCGCTAGCGCAGGCTGTTCCGACACTCCGACGGGCGTGAAATGCCGGCTTTCCGGCACGTCTCCGGCGGCTACGGGCGAGATCTCTCGCAAATGCAACCCGTCGTAACGTCGATGCGCTCGCGCGGACGCGTCGCTATGATATCGGTTCCGGGCACGCATCACCTTGGCGGCGCAAAATCCTTCGTCTAAGGTCTTGCCCAACAAAGCATCTCAGGAGGAGCGCATGGCGGTGGCGGCTAAACGCAGCGAGCCGAAATCGGCAGGATCGAAAGCGGCTGCGGCCAAGGGCGGCGCGGGGAAAAGCGGGCCCGCGAGGGGATCGAACGGCGCCGCGATCACCGATTTCACGAAGGAACAGGATCTCGACGCCTATCGCGAGATGCTCCTCATCCGCCGCTTCGAGGAAAAGGCCGGCCAGCTCTACGGCATGGGCCTGATCGGCGGCTTCTGCCATCTCTATATCGGCCAGGAAGCGGTCGTCGTCGGCATGCAGATGGCCTCGATCCCCGGCGACGAGGTGATCACCGGCTATCGCGATCACGGCCATATGCTTGCCTGCGGCATGGATGCGAAGGGCGTCATGGCCGAGCTGACCGGCCGGCGCGGCGGCTATTCGCGCGGCAAGGGCGGCTCGATGCACATGTTCAGCATCGAGAAGCAGTTCTACGGCGGCCACGGCATCGTCGGCGCGCAGGTCTCGCTCGGCACCGGCCTCGCCTTCGCGAACGCCTATCGCGGCAACAACAACGTCTCCATGACCTATTTCGGCGACGGCGCCGCCAACCAGGGCCAGGTCTACGAGAGCTTCAACATGGCGGCGCTGTGGAAGCTGCCTGTCATCTACATCATCGAGAACAACCGCTACGCGATGGGCACGGCCGTGACCCGCGCCTCGGCGCAGACGGATTTCTCCCGGCGCGGCATCTCGTTCAACATTCCGGGCGAGCAGGTGGACGGCATGGATGTGCGCGCCGTGCTCGCCGCCGCCGTCAAGGCCTTCGAATGGTGCCGCTCCGGCAAGGGGCCCTACATCCTCGAGATGCAGACCTACCGCTATCGCGGCCACTCGATGTCGGATCCCGCCAAGTATCGCTCCAAGGACGAGGTGCAGAAGGTCCGCACCGAGAACGACCCGATCGAGAAGGTGAGGGCGCGCATCCTCGACAACAAGTTCGCGACCGAGGACGAGCTGAAGAAGATCGACGCCGAGGTGCGCGACATCGTCGCCGATTCGGCCGAGTTCGCGACCAACGATCCGGAACCCGATCCGTCCGAGCTCTATACCGACATCCTGCGCTAGGAATCGCGGAACGATGCTCCTCGCGCTGAAGATCCTGCTCCTGCTCGCGGTTCTCGCCGCGATCGGGGCGTGGGTGGCCGGCGCGCTGGCCTATATGAACGTGCTGAGCCATTCGGCCCGCAAGGGCGGCCTTGCCAAGGCGCTTTTCGCCTGGCCGTTCGCGGCGCGCGACCTCGAGGGTCCGGCGGCCGCCGATGCGCAGCGCGTCAACAAGGCGATCGTCGCGTTCTTCGCAGCCATTCTGGTTGCGGCCTCCGCCGCCGCCCTCGTCACCAATCTCACGCGCATGCTGCGCTGATCCAATTTCGTATCGAAAGGGACTTCGATGCCCACCGAGATCCTGATGCCGGCCCTCTCGCCCACCATGGAGCAGGGCAAACTCGCCAAATGGCTCAAGAAGGAAGGCGATACCATCAAGGCCGGCGACGTCATCGCCGAGATCGAGACCGATAAGGCGACGATGGAGGTCGAGGCGGTCGACGAAGGCACGCTCGCCAAGATCCTGGTCGCCGACGGCACCGACAATGTCGCGGTCAACACGCCGATCGCCGTGATCGCGGCCGATGGCGAGGACGTATCGGCCGCCGCCGCGCCGAAGAAGGCCGCGAACGGCGCCGCGCCGCCGGCCCCGGCCCCTGCCGAGGCGGCTCCCGCTCCTGCAGCGCCCGTCGCGGCGCCGGCCGTCGCCAAGGGCCATGACGCCTCGGGCGAGGTTCCGGCCGGCACAGAGATGGCGACCCAGACGGTGCGCGACTCGCTGCGCGACGCGATGGCCGAGGAGATGCGCCGGGACGGCGACGTCTTCGTGATGGGCGAGGAGGTCGCCGAATACCAGGGCGCCTACAAGATCACGCAGGGGCTGCTGCAGGAATTCGGCGCACGCCGCGTCATCGACACGCCGATCACCGAGCACGGCTTCGCGGGGATCGCGGTCGGCGCGGCGCTGACCGGCCTCAAGCCGATCGTCGAGTTCATGACCTTCAACTTCGCCATGCAGGCGATCGACCACATCATCAACTCGGCCGCCAAGACGCTCTACATGTCGGGCGGCCAGATGGGCTGCCCGATCGT
>JBDHTH010000161.1:0-6466 GCA_039808545.1 Phreatobacteraceae bacterium
GGTCGAGGATCTGCGCCTGGATGGTCACGTCGAGCGCGGTGGTGGGCTCGTCGGCGATCAGCAGGCGCGGATTGCAGGAGATCGCCATGGCGATCATCACGCGCTGGCTCATGCCGCCGGAGAGCTGGTGCGGATAGGCCGAGAGGCGGCTCTCGGGCGCCGGGATGCCGACCTGTTCCAGAAGCTCGATGGAGCGCCGGCGCGCCTGCTTGCGGTCCATGCCTTCATGCAGGCGCAGCGACTCGGCGAGCTGGAAGCCGATCGTGAAGCACGGGTTGAGGCTCGTCGTCGGGTCCTGGAAGATCATCGCGACATCCTTGCCGATCAGCTTGCGCCGCTCGGAGGAGGACATTTTCAGGAGGTCGCGGCCGTCGAAGGCGAGGCGGTCGGCGGTGACGCGGCCGGGAAACGGCACGAGGCCCATGGTGGCGAGCATCGTCACGCTCTTGCCCGAGCCCGATTCGCCGACCACGCCCAGCACCTCGCCCTCCTGCACCTCGAGCGTGATCTCGTCGACCGCCCGCAGCACGCCGCCGCCCGTCGGGAACTGCACGCAGAGGTTCTTGATCTCGAGAAGGGGCATGGCTCAGCGCTTCAGCTTCGGGTCGAGGGCGTCGCGCAGGCCGTCGCCGAGGAGGTTGAAGGCCAGCACCGTGACGAGGATGGCGAGCCCCGGAAAGGTGACGACCCACCAGGCGCGCGTCACGAATTCGCGGGCATCCGCCAGCATCGTGCCCCATTCGGGCGAGGGCGGCTGCGCGCCGAGGCCGAGGAAGCCGAGGGCGGCGGCGTCGAGGATGGCGGTCGAGACGCCGAGCGAGGCCTGCACGATCAGCGGGGCGGTGCAGTTCGGCAGCACCTCCTTGAACATCATGCGCAAGGTGCCGGCGCCGCCGACGCGGGCGGCCGTCACGTAGTCCTTGGAGAGCTCGGAGATCACGGCCGCGCGTGTGATGCGCACGTAATGCGGCAGCACCACGATGGCGACCGCCAGCATGGCGTTCATCAGGCCGGGCCCGAGCACCGCGACGATGACGATGGCGAGCAGGAGGCTCGGCATGGTCAGCATGATGTCCATGGCGCGCATGATCGCGATCTCGGTGATGCCGCGCGCGAAGCCCGCGATCAGGCCGAGAACGATGCCGACGACGATCGAGAGCGCGACCACCGAGACGCCGATGGCGAGCGAGAGCCGCGCGCCATGGATGAGGCGCGAGAAGATGTCGCGGCCGATCGCGTCGGTGCCGAGCGGGAATTTCCAGGAGCCGCCCTCCTGCCAAGCGGGCGGCTTCAGGAAGGCGTTCGGGTCGGTCACGTAAGGGGAATGCGGCGCGATGAAGTCCGCGAACAGCGCCAGCAGCAGCACCACGACGATCGTCCAGAGGCCGATGACCGCGCCCTTGTTGGCGCTGAAATAGGTCCAGAATTCCCTGAGCGGATGCGGCGGGGCCGCCATAGCGGGCTGGGTCGGCAGGGCGGGCGCGGGCGTCGTCATTTGGTGTGCCTGATGCGCGGGTTGATCAGCCCGTAGAGGACGTCGACCAGGAGGTTGACCGACATGACGACGGCGCCGAGCAGCAGCGCCCCGCCTTGCAGCACCGGATAGTCGCGCCGGCTGATCGCCTCGATTAGCCATTTGCCTACGCCCGGCCAGGAGAAGATCGTCTCGGTCAGGATCGCGCCGGTGAAGAGCGAGCCGACCTGCAGGCCGATCACCGTGATGACCGGGATCAGCGCGTTGCGGAAGGCATGCACCGCCACCACACGCCAGGCCGGCAGGCCCTTGGCGCGCGCCGTGCGGATATAGTCCTCGCCCAGCACCTCCAGCATGGCGGAGCGTGTCATGCGGGCGACGACCGCGAGCGGCACCGTGCCGAGCACGATCGCCGGCAGGACGATATGCGAGAGCGCCGAGCCGAAGGCGCCCTTCTCGTCCGACAGCAGCGCGTCGATCAGCAGGAAGCCGGTCACGGGCTCGATATAGTATTGCGCCGCCAGCCGCCCGGAGACCGGCGTGATGCCGAGCTGCACCGAGAAGAGCAGGATCAGCAGCAGCCCCCACCAGAAGATCGGCATCGAGTAGCCGGTGAGCGAGGCTGCCATCACGCCGTGGTCGAAGATCGAGTTTCGCTTCACGGCCGCGATCATGCCGGCCGGCAGGCCGATGATCAGCGCGAAGAGGATGGCGCAGACCGCGAGCTCGATGGTCGCCGGGAAGAGCGAGCGGAACTCGCCGATCACCGATTCATGGGTGATGATCGACTTGCCGAGATCGCCCTGCACCAGGCGCGAGAGGTAGATGCCGTATTGGACCAGCAGCGGCTTATCGAGCCCGTATTCCTTGCGGAGCTGCTCGTGACGGGCCGGATCGATGCCGCGCTCGCCCGCCAGCGTCTCGATCGGGTCGCCGGGCACCAGGCGGATCAGTACGAAAGCGAGGAGCGTCAACCCGAGGAAGGTCGGGATGATCAGCGAGAGGCGAGTCAGGATGAAGCGGATCATCTTGGCATTATTCTAGTTGCAAGACTCGCGATAGACAATCCGCCGCTTCCTTACTGCAAGGTCGAATTGTAGCCGAGCGCGAAGACCAGGAAACGCTGCAAATCGAGGATGTCGTCGGCGACGTAGCGGATCGTGAAGGCGTCGAGCCGCTCGATCCCCTTCAGCATCACGAGATAGTCGACCGGCGCGCGGTAGAGGTAGGAGACCTCGAGCGTGATCGGCCCCTCGACGACATGCGGCTTGATCTTCTTGCGGCGCTTGATGGCGCGCTTCACGCCCTCGGCGATCAGCTCGTAGGAGGCCTCCGGCATCAGCGTGCGGGCCGAGAAGCGGCTATGCGCCCATTTCACCGTCACGGGCTCGATGTCGGGCAGGATCGCGACCGTCTCCCCGATGCAGACGTCGTCGCCCGAGACGAGCAGCACCGGTACGCCGAAATGGCCGGCGATCGCCGCGTTGATGCCTGCCTCCGGCACCGCCTTGCCGTTGACGCGGACCTCGCGCAGCGAAGCCGAGCGGAACGTATGGGCGAGGATGCCGCCGACATTGGTGGCGCCGGCGTGGTAGCCGATGAACAGCGCGCCGTCGAATTTCCCGACCTCGACGCCCTGCATCATGCTCAAGGGGCGCGGCCAGGAGCGGACGAGCGCGACACCCTTCGGCAGGCGGTCGAGCAGGAGGTTCTGGGCGTTGCCGTGGCTGTCGGAGATCACCACCTCGCTCGCCCCGGCCGCGTAACAGGCATTGGCGGCGGCCGTGACGCTGTCGGTCATCCAGACGCGCGCCGACTGGTACTCGAAGCCCTGGGGCGTGGTGTGCTCGCGCGTGACGACGCCCGCGATGCCCTCGATATCGGCCGAGATATAGATGCGCAATGTCTTCTTCCTTCGGTTCAGGGCGCCGCCATCGCGCGGCGCCCGGCATCGACCAGCTTGATCATGACGACGGGCAGGACGACCGCCTGCAGCGGAGGCCACAGGAGGTCGGGGCCGTAGAGGTGGCTCAGCAAGGCGTGGATGAGCGTGATGCCCGCCAAGGCGAGCATGACGAAGCGCGGAAGCCCGGACGGCAGCGGCGACGCCGCGGCGCGATTGTGCGCCAGGACGAACAGGCAGATCAGGGCGGCCGCCAGGATCGCCCATAGGAGCTGGATGGCGGTCTGGGATGTCCCTTCGGACGGGATCAGCGCGAAGACCAGCGGCAGCAGCATGTTCGCGGCCGTCATGCCGAGCGCGGCGGGCCAGATCAGCGCGCCGCCGCCGTCGCCCGCCGGAAGCGCGAGATAGAGCGTCGCGAGGATCGCGACCGTAGCCACGAGGAAGGCGGCGGGGACAAGCAGGCTGGGCGCGGCGGGCCCGAAGGTCCGGGCGATCTCGGCGGCGTTCGCGAGGACGGCCGGCAGCTCCACCAGCGTCGTGACGACGAACAGCAGCCAGACGCCGCCGAGCCCTTCGCGCCGCAGCAGCTCCGCCAGCCACCAGAAGAGCGCCGTCGCCCCGACCAGCGCGACGACGCAGGTCAGACGGAACTCGGCGCCGGGCTCGGGAACGAGGGCCTGCCCGCCCGCCGCGAACGCCTCATAAGCCCGCGAGAGGCCATAGGCCTGGATGGCGGCAATCGTGAGCGCGAGCAGGAAGACGGCGGCGGAGGCGGGCCATCCGGCCGGACCAAGATCTCCCCTTGCGCCTCTCGCGTTCGCGACCACCAGACGGACGAGTTCGCCGACCAGAACCGCGGTGACGATCGGCGTGACGCCGAGCGTGCCGAGCGAAAAGCGGTCGATCCCGGTCGGCCAGGCCGTGCCGGCGCCGGGGATCAGCTCGGGGGCGAGGCCCGCGAGCGGTATCGCGCCCGCGAGGCGATAGGCGATGAGGACACCGAGCAGCACCGCGACGCAGCGCCATAGACGCCGCGACGTCGGATCATGGGCGGGCTCCGCCGCGACCATCGGCGCTATTTCGCCAGCGAGACGCCCGTATAGGGCTGGCCGCCGAAGAAGTGGAGCTTGTAGTTCTCCACGTCCTTGCGCACCGGCTGCGTGACCTGGGCGTTCGCGAACAGCAGGCCGCCGACATCCTCCTGGAAGATCTCCTGCATGCGGCGGAACATCTTGTCGCGCTCGGCCTCGTCCGAGATCGTGTTGGCCTTGTCGAGGAGGTCGGAGAACTCCTTGTTGCACCAGCGGGCACGGTTGGCGCCGGTCTCCACGCCGCGGCAGTTCCAGCCCGAGAGCAGGATCTGGCTCGGATCGGGATAGTCCCAGGTGTAGCCGAACATGCCGACCTGATGGTCGCCCTGGCGGCCACGCTTCAGATACTCGCCCCATTCATAGGTGGTGATCGTCGCCTTCACGCCGATCTTGGCCCAGTCGGCCTGGATCAGCTCGGCGGCGCGGCGGCCGTTCGGCATGTAGGCGCGCACCACGGGCAGCGCCCAGAGCTCGGTCTCGAAGCCGTTCGGGAAGCCCGCCTCGGCGAGCAGCTTCTTGGCCTTCTCCGGATCGTAGGGGCGCGGCGCGATGCCGAGATGGGAGGCGAAGGCCGGCGGGATGAGGGATGCGGTCTGCTTGCCGGTGTCGAGATAGACCGCTTCGACGATCGCCTTGACGTTGGTGCCGTAGACCAGCGCCTCGCGGACGCGCTTGTCGTCGAAGGGCTTCTTCTGCTGGTTGAAGGCGAGGAAGCTCATATCGGCGACCGAGCCGGTGACGATCTTCAGATTGGCGTCCTGGCGGATCGCCGGCAGGTCGCCAGGCGCGGGATAGCGCAGGATGTGGCACTCGCCGGCCTTCAGCTTGGCGTAGCGTACCGAGGCATCGGGCGTGATGACGAAGACGAGGTTGTCGACGAGCGCCGAGCGCTCCTTGTCGCCGGCCTTCTTCGCCCAGTGCTCCGGGAAGGCGCGCATGCGCACCGTCGCGTCCTTCTGATAGGCGAGGAGGTAGAACGGTCCGGTGCCGACCGGCTGGGTGTTGATCAGGTCCTGGGTGCCGGCCTTGGTCAGCGCCGCGGCGTATTCGGCCGACAGGATCGACATCGGGTCGACCGAAAGGGCGCTGAGGAGCGGCGTGTAGGGCTGCTTCAGGGTCAGCTTCACGGTGAGGTCGTCGATCCG
This sequence comes from Phreatobacteraceae bacterium, assembly GCA_039808545.1. Lineage (GTDB taxonomy): Bacteria > Pseudomonadota > Alphaproteobacteria > Rhizobiales > JBDHTH01 > JBDHTH01. Next base: position 5,617 of record JBDHTH010000161.1, read on the forward strand.
CTCGACCTTGTCGAGATGCGCCTTCACGATCGAATCGAAGAACTGGTAATTCGAGCCGCCGACCTTGTTGTAGGGGTGGTTCGCATCCATCATCCGCGTGAAGGAGAAGACGACGTCGTCGGCATTGAAGTCGCGCGTCGGCTTGAAGCCTTTCGTCTCGTGGAATTTCACGCCCTTGCGCAGCTTGAAGGTGTAGGCCAGCCCGTCGGGCGAGACGGTCCAGGATTCGGCGAGCGCCGGGATCAGCTTGGAGCCGCCGCGCTCGGTCGCCACAAGCCGCTCGTAGAGCTGGGTCGCGACGTCATAGGCGGTGTTCTGCGAGGAGAATTGCGGGTTGAGGAAGTCGGGGCTCGCCTCGGTGCAGACGACCAGCGTCTGCGCCTCGGCGGGCACGGAGGCCGCGAGCGCGAGGCCCGCGGCGAGGAGCAGCTTGCGGGGCGACAGCTTGTAAGCGGACATCGACAACCTCCAAAGAAAAGCCCGGCTCATGGCGAGCCGGGCGCGTTTGGTTTTCTCAGGCGAGCGGCGCGGTCATTTCAGGTCGACGCCGTAGAAGGTGTGGCGGCCGAAGGGCGAGAGCTTGAAGTCCACGACCTCCTTGCGCACCGGCTTCAACTGCACCGCATGCGCGATGGTGAACCAGGGCGACTCCTCCTTGAAGATCACCTGGGCCTGCCGGTAGAGCTCGGTGCGCTGCTTCTGGTCCGAGACCGTCTTCGCCTTCAGCACCAAATCCTCGAAGGGCTGGAAGCAGAACTTGGCGACGTTCGAGCCGTTGGTCTTGGCGGAATCGCAGCCGAGCAGCGTGTGCAGGAAGTTGTCCGGGTCGCCATTGTCGCCCGTCCAGCCC
>JBDHTH010000162.1:0-6462 GCA_039808545.1 Phreatobacteraceae bacterium
CGGCCCAGTCGCCACGCGCGGCGGCCTCCCAGAGCGCCGCCGTCAGGTCCGGCACCAGCGCCGCGAGGCTGACCTGGCTGCCGGCGCTGCCGATGATGTAGCTCGTCAGGAGATGCTCGTCGCCCGAGCCCATCACCACGAAATCGGGGCGCGCCGCCTTCAGGAGGCGCAGATTGGCCTCGTAGTTGGCGACCTCCCAGCTCCCCTCCTTGATGCCGACGATGCGCGGGTCCTCGGCGAGCTTGACGAGCACCGCCGGCGGGTAGGCCATCGCGCCCGCCCCGACCGGGGCACCGTAGACGAGCAGCGGCAGGCGCGTGGCGTCGCGGATATGGGCATGGTGGGCATAAACGACCGCGTCGTCATGGCCGAGCGCCCAGCTATTGGGCGGAAAGACCAGCAGCCCGTCGGCGCCCGCCGCCTCGAAGCCCGCGGCCTCGCGGGCCGCGTCGAGGCTGCCCTCCGCGTTGACGCCCGAGACGATGGTGCAACCCTTCGGCGAGGCGGCGCGCGCGATCTCCACGACGCGGCGCTTCTCCTCGGCGCTCAGCACGAAATTCTCGCCCGCATGGCCGTTCACCAGCAAGCCGCGAATGCCGGGTCGGTGGGCGATCCAGCCGATATGTTCGGCGAGCGCCGTCTCGTCGACCGAGAAATCGGCGCGCATCGGCACGATGGTCGCGGCATGGATGCCGGTCAGGGCTTGGCGGAACGCGTCCGACATGGCCGGAAACTCCTAATTGACGGCCGCGCCACCGGGCGCGAGCAGGCGATCGATGGGAAAGAGCGGCATCTCGGGCGCGCGGCCGAGGATGTGGTCGGCGAGAAGGCGCGCGATATAGGGGCCGCTGGTGTAACCGGAATGCACCGAGCCGCAGACATAGGCATCCGGCACGCCCGGCACCGGCCCGACCGCCGGCAGCGCGTCGGCGGTCTCGGCCTCCAGCCCGGCCCAGGCGCGCGCCATGCGGGCGCGTTTCAGGGCCGGAATGGCGTGGCAGGCGAGGCGCGCATTGCCGATCAGCCGCTCCGGCAGAAGCTCGACGCCGCCGCGCTCGCGGTCGCCGACCGCCTGCCAGCCGCCGCCGATCACCACGGTGCCGTGCGGATATTGCTTGAGCGACAACAGGCCGTTGGCGATGCCGACCACGGTGCGCATGACAGGCGCGATGCGCTCGCTGACCGAGAGCTGGTTGATCAACGTCTTGATCGGCAGGTGGATGCCGAGCCAGGCCATCATCGGCTCGATCCAGACGCCGCCGGCCAGCACGAGGCGGCGGGCCCGGACGATGCCGTCGGCGGTCTCGACCGCGAAGCCGTCCGTCTCGCGCCGCACGCCCGATACGGGCGTCTCCTCCCGCAGCGCGACGCCCGCCTCCAGCAAGGCGCGGCGATAGGCGAGGCCCGTCAGATAGGCGTTGGCGAAGCCGTCGACCACGCAATGGCCGGCGACCCGCACCTCGCCGGAAAGGCCCGGCTCGATCTCCTTGGCGCGGGCGCCCGTGACGATCTCGATCGGGGCGCCGGCCTCGCGGCGCTTGCCGGCCCGGAAGGTCAGCAGCTCCTCCTCGGCCTGCGTGAAGGCGAGCGACAGCCCGTCGCAGACGACGACGCCGACATCGTGCCCGAGCCAGTCGCGGGCCGAGGCCCACATCGCATGCGCCTTCAGCGCGTATGGGATGAGGGCGACGCGCGTCATCTGCATGGTCAGCGTGCCGGCATTGACGCCCGAGGCCTCGCGGCAGAGCGGGCCGCGCTCGAGGAGCGTGACATCCATGCCGCCGCGGGCCGCGAACAGCGCGGCGGCCGCGCCGTGGACGCCGCCGCCGATCACCGCGAGATCATGAACGTGACTCATAGCGGCGCCGGCTTGGGGATCGGGATGTCGGCATAGTCGAAATCGCCGATGAGCTGGTCGAGGCCGACCGGGCGCAGCGGCGGGCGGCCTGTCCAGTAGCCGACCGCCTCGCGGCTGCCGACGCGCTGGCCGAGCAGCTCGGCCGCGACATCGCCGCACATCCGGCCCTGGCACGGCCCCATGCCGCAGCGCGTGAAATGCTTGAGCTGGTTGACATGGCGCGCGCCCGCCGCGAAGGCCGCGTCGATCTCGGCGCGCGTCACGTCCTCGCAGCGGCAGATGATCGTCTCTGGCGCGATGCCGGCGACCTGGGCCGGGCGCAGCGCCATCATGCCGGCGGAGGCGTCCGCGAAGGCCGCGAGCCGCGCGCGCTCGGTGAGCAGCGGGTGCGCGAGGCGGGCGAAGGCAGCGCCGTCCGTGGCGCCGGCATCATGCGCCGCCGCCAGCCCGGCGAGGCGCCCCGAGAGCTCGGCGGGCGCGGCGCCGCTCAGGCCGGCGCCGTCGCCGATCGCGATCAGGGCCGGCACGGAAGTGCGCCCGAAGGCGTCGGTCTCGGGGATCCAGCCGCCGCGCAGCCGGTCGTAGCGATGTTTGGCACGGAACAGCTTGCTGAGCTCGGCGCCCGGCACCAGCCCGTTGCCGACGCAGAGCGCATCGGCCTCGATCTCGACGGCCTTGCGGCTCCCGGCCCAGCCCTCGGAATCGACGGGCTTCAGGCGAACGCGCGTAACCCGCCCTTCCCCCTCGGCGGCCGCGACCGCGTGGCGGAAATGGATCGGCACGCGCTTCGCGAGGATCTTCAGCGTCCAGCCGGCGCCCTCGGCGAGCAGCGCCGGACGGCTCGCCATTGCGGGGGCGGCGCGCAGCCAGTCGGCGGGGCCGGCGATATCGGCGATCGCCACGACATGCCCGCCGGCCTTCAGGATGCCGGCGGCGACCGCCGCCAGCAGCGGCCCGCTGCCCGCGACGACGACGCGGGCGCCCGGCACGACCTGATGGGATTTCAGCAGCACGGTCGCGGCCGCGAGGCCGATCACGCCCGGCAGCGTCCAACCCGGAAACGGGATGACGCGCTCATGCGCGCCGGTCGCCGCGATCAGAATCGGTGCCGTGACGGGCTCGTTGCCGTCCGGGCCGAGCGCATCGACGCGAAAGCCGCTCGTCACCGACCAGACGCGGCGCCCGAAGCGGCGATCGACGCGCGAAGCCTCGAGGCGGGCGCGCAGCGCGTCGCCGGCCTTCGCCTCATTCGAGGCCGGCGGTCGCTCGAGGCCCGGCCAGGGCGCGCGCCAGACCTGGCCGCCCGCCGCCGGCTGCTCGTCGATCAGCGCGACGTCGAGCCCGGCCCCGGCTGCTTCGAGCGCCGCATTGGCGCCGGCCGGCCCTGCCCCGATGACGATGACGTCCTTGGCCTCGGTCATGGGAAAATCGTCACGGCACGCCGCGCAGCTCGACGACCATGCCCTCGGCGACCGGCGTCATGCAGGCTTGGCGCAGCACGCCGTCGACATGGATCGCGCATTCCTGGCAGACGCCCATGAAGCAGAAGGCACCACGCGGACCGCCGAGGCGCGGGCTCTCGCGCAGGCCGAGATGGCCCGCCGCCGCGAGCGCGGTCGCCAGCGGCTCGCCGCGCGGCGCCTCGACCGGCGCGCCGTCGACCGAGAAGCGCACCAGCGCGGGACGCCGCGCATCGGCAACGCTGCGAATCATCATGCGCGAAACTCCGTGCAATGCACTTTACATGTCTGCAATTTGTATACAAACTATGCCTTATCGGCGCAACTGGAACGCGCCCGAACAGATCATTCGGATCAGCCGGAGACCGGGATGTTGAAGAAGCTTCTGCTTGGAATGGCCGCGCTCGTCGGCGTGGCCGCGATGGTGGCGCCCTCGGGCGCCTCGGCGCGCACGCTCGACGAGGTCATCAAGTCCGGCACGATCAAGGTCGGCGTCAACCCGACCTTCCCGCCGCTCGGCAAGTTCGACGAGAAGAACGAGATCGTCGGCTTCGACGTCGATTTCGCCACCGAGATCGCCAAGATGCTCGGCGTGAAGCTGGAGATCGTCCAGGTCGGCTCGCCCGACCGCATTCCCTTCGTGACGGCCGGCAAGATCGACTTCGTGATGGGCGCGATGACGCGCAACCCCGAGCGCGCCAAGGTCATCGACTTCACGGTGCCGGTGCATACCGAGGTGTTCGGCGTGCTGACGACCGAGGGCAAGCCCTTCAAGACCTGGAAGGACCTCGACAAGCCCGAGGTGACGCTGATCCAGGTGCGCGGCTCCACCCCGGTGAAGTTCATCGAGGACAACCTCAAGAACGCCAAGGTCACGCTGCTCGACAACTATCCGGATGCGATCCGCGCGCTGGCGCAGGGCCGGGGCGACGCGATCATCGACGTCGTCGACTTTCTCGGCGAGCATATGAACAAGCACAAGGTGTCCTGGAAGGTGCTCGATGCGCCGGTCGACATCTACTACTGCTCGCTCGGCGTCGCCAAGAATTCTACCGGCCTGAAGGACTGGCTGAACGTCGCGATCTTCGAGCTGCACCGGCGCGGCAAGATCGACGAGATGTGGAAGAAGTGGTTCGGCATCGACATGCTGAAGCCGACCCAGTTCACCCCCTATTTCTGATCGACCCCGAGGGCGGCGCCGGCAACACGGCGCCGCCCTTTCCTTGAGCGCAACAAGGTCCCCGATGGATTACACGCTCCAGTTCGGCCAGGTCTGGCCGTATCTGCCGCGCCTCCTGAGCGGGGCGGGCCTGGCGTTGCAGATCGCCTTCCTGTCGTTCTGCGGCGGCCTGCTGATCGGCACGGCGCTCGCCGCCATCAAGGCGTTCGGACCGGGCTGGGCGCGGCGGCTGATCAACGTCTATGTGGTGTTCTTCACCAACACGCCGCAGCTCGTGCAGATCTATTTCCTGTTCTTCGCGCTGCCCGATGCCGGCATCCTGCTCTCGCCTTACGTCGCGGTGCTGATCGGCATGACGCTGAATGCCGGCGCCTATCTCACCGAGATCCAGCGGGCGGGCTTTGAGTCGCGCAAGCAGTCCGAGATGGAGGCCGCCGAGGTGCTCGGCTTCTCGCGCCTGCAGCAGATCCGCTACGTGATCCTGCCGCATGTCGCGCGGGTGCTGTTTCCCCCGCTCTCCAACCATTTCATCATCATGACGCTCGGCACCTCGATGGCAGCGATCTTCGGCGTCGAGGAGCTGACCGGGCAGGCGCTCAACATCAACGCGCAGACCTTCCGCTCCATCGAGGTGTTCTCGGTCACGGCGCTGATCTACGTGGCGCTGACGCTGCTCGCCTCGGTCGCGCTCGGCCTGATCGGCAAATTCGCGTTCCGCGCCAAGATGAGGCTCGCCTGATGCTGGAGCGCCTCGCCGAAGAGCTGCCGCAGATATTCGGCTACTACAACCTGATCTTCCTCGGGAAGGCGGCGCTCGCGACCCTCGGCCTCTCGGCGATCGGCTGCATCGTCGGCACGCTCATCGCGCTCGTCCTCGTCCTCGTGCGGATGACGGAGAGCCGGCTGCTGGCGCCGCTACGCTGGCTCGCCATCCTGTTCGTCGAGATCTTCCGCCGGGTGCCCTTCCTCGTCACGCTGATGCTGGTGTTCTTCTCCTTCCAGCTCTCGGGCGCCGACCTGCCGCTGTTCCTCGTCGCGGCGATCAGCGTGACGCTGATCGCCTCCGCGTTCCTCGCCGAGATCATCCGCGCGGGCTTCGAATCGGTGCATCGCAACCAGTTGGACGCCGCCCGCGCGATGAATTTCGGGCTGATCGCCTCGGTGCGGCACGTCATCCTGCCGCAGGCCTGGCGGGTCATCCTGCCGCCGGCCTTCGGCTTCTTCGTGCTGTTCATCAAGGACACGGCGCTGGCCTCGCAGATCGGCGTGCTGGAGCTGACCTATGCGGGCAAGGTGCTGAACAACAAGGGGCTGTCGGCCGGCTTGGTCTTCGGCGTCGTCCTCGTCATCTATTTCGCCATCTCGTATCCGCTCTCCCGCCTCGGGGCGCGCCTGGAGGACCGTCTTGCACCATCTCGACATAGCCGGGCTTGAGGCCTCCTACGGCGCCGTCCCGGTGCTTTCCGGGATCGACCTGAAGGTCGCCAAGGGCGACGTGATCGGGCTGATCGGCCCCTCGGGCTCGGGCAAGAGCACGATTTTGCGCGTGCTGATGGGGCTCAACCCGCCGCGCGCCGGCACGGTGAGCCTCGACGGGCAGCCGATCGACTACGCCGACGCCGCGGCCGTGCGGCGGCTGCGCGACCGCGTCGCCATCGTCTTCCAGCAATACAACCTGTTCCAGAACATGACGGTGCTGGAGAACGTCACGATCGCGCCCGTGAAGATCAAGAAGCGGCCGAAGGCCGAGGTCGAGCAGGACGCCAGGGCGCTGCTCGCCAAGGTCGGGCTCGGCGACAAGCTCGACCGCTACCCCGACCAGCTCTCGGGCGGGCAGCAGCAGCGCGTCGCCATCGCGCGGGCGCTGTGCCTGAAGCCCGAGATCCTGCTGCTCGACGAGGTGACGGCGGCGCTCGATCCCGAGCTCGTCTCGGAGGTGCTCGACACGATCCGCGTGCTCGCCA
>JBDHTH010000163.1:0-6458 GCA_039808545.1 Phreatobacteraceae bacterium
GAGCGCCCGCGCCGTTTCGGCGATCGTCCGGATCGCGGCGGCGAGGATCGCCCCCGCCGTTTCGGCCGTGACGCCGGCCCGCCGTCGGGCGACCGGCCCCGCCGTTTCGGCGACCGCCCCGAGCGCGGCGCCGACGAGCGTCCGCGGGGACCCCGCGCCTTCGGCGATCGCCCGCGCTCCCCCGGTGGCCGTCCGCCGGGTCCCGGCGGCCCGCGCGGCCCGAGGCCAGGCGGCGGCTTCAAGCCCGGCGGTCCCGGCCGGGGCGGCCCCAAGCGCCCGCGCGGTGACCGCTAGGCCATGCGCATCGTCGCCGGCCGCCTGAAAGGCCGAACGCTCGCAACCCCGAAGACCGGCGCCATCCGCCCGACGGCGGACCGGCTGCGCGAAGCGGTGTTCAACTCCATCGTGCACGCCCATGGCGATCCGCTCGCCGGCGGCCGGGTGCTCGATCTTTTCGCCGGCACCGGCGCGCTGGCGATCGAGGCGCTGTCGCGCGGCGCGGTGTTCGCGGCGCTCGTCGACGACGGGGCGGAGGCGCGCGGCCTGATGCGCGAGAACATCCAGGCGCTGGGCCTGGCGGCCATCGCCAAGGTCCTGCGGCGCGACGCGACGAAGCTCGGCGCCGTGGCGCCCTTCGCGCCCTTCGACGTCGTCTTCTGCGATCCGCCCTACGGCAAGGGCCTCGCCGAGGCGGCGATCGGCTCGGCGCTCGCCGGCGGCTGGCTGGCGGGCGAGGCGCTCGTCGTGGTGGAGGAAAGCGCCGCCGCGTCCTTCCGCTTTCCCGCCGGCATCGAAGAGCTCGACCGCCGCCGCTATGACGACACGGAGTTCATCTTCGGCCGGAAGGCCGCCGGGGGAACGCCGTGAAGACGCCGAGCATGAACCTCACCTTGTTCATGCTCGGCATCGGTCAGATCATCTGCTGGGGCGCGATCTACTACCCGCTGGCGGTGCTCGCGCAGCCGATCCAGGCCGAGACCGGCTGGAGCGGCACGATCGTCTATGGCGGCTTCTCGCTGAGCCTGGTCGCGGCCGCCCTGCTGGCGCCGACGATCGGCCGGCTCGGCGACCGGTTCGGCGCGCGGGTGATGCTGACCTTCGGGCCGCTGATCGGCGCCGCCGGGCTGCTGATGGTCGCCGCCGCGCATCATCCCGCCGTCTATTTCGCGGGCTGGGCGGTGCTTGCCGTCGCCAACCGGCTGACGCTGTACGACACCGCCTTTCTCGCGCTCGTCGAGCGGGCGGGCGCGGCGGCGCGCCGGCCGATCTCGGTCCTCACGCTCTATGGCGGCCTCGCCTCGACGGTCTTCTGGCCGCTCGCCCATTGGATGAACGGAGTTTTCGGCTGGCGGCTGACGCTCGTGCTGTGCGCCGCGCTCCTCGCCTTCGTCTGCGTGCCGCTGAACCGCCTGTCGGTCGGGCCGCCGCCGGCCCGCACCGTCAAGGCGCCGGCCGGCACGCCCGGCGCGGCGTCGCCGGCGCCGCTCGCCGGCCGCGACCGCCTGCTCGCCTTCGCGCTGTTCAGCCTGTCGCTGGCCCTGAGCGGCATCGTCGTCTCGGCGCTGTCGATGCATTTCATCACGCTGATGGAGGCGCTTGGCCTGCCTGCCGGCACCGCCGTGACGATCGCGGCGCTGATGGGCGTCGCGCAGGTGACGGGCCGGATCGGCGATATCGCGATCGGCCGCCGGTTCCACCCGCTCGATATCGGCGTGTTCGCGGCCGCGCTGCTGCCGCTCGCGTTCCTGTGCTTTGCGGGCGGCAGGCTCACGGCGCCGCTGGCGCTCGCCTTTACGCTGACTTACGGGGTCAGCAACGGCCTCGTCACCATCGTGCGCGGCGCGGTGCCGCTCATGCTGTTCGGCGCCGAGGGCTACGGCGCGATGCTCGGGCGGATCAGCATGTCGATCCTGTTCGCGAACGCTGCCGCGCCGGTCGCGGTCGCGGCCCTGCGCGATCTCGCCGGGCCGTTCGTCACGCTGTTCGTGCTCGGCCTGCTGGCGGCCGCCTCCTTCGCCGCGATGGCGATCCTGTGGCTGCGCTTTCGCCCGCGCGGCGACAACCAACCGTAAACCTTGACGATCGATTTCCGCGCGTCCGAAAGCGCGAAAGAGCCGCGAATTCGCCCCGATTAACCAATTTTATTGGCGTCGGCCGCATGGTTTTTGAGCGCCGGGTCTTCCGGCGCGTTGTCATTCGGGTTGGTCGATGCGTCTTGTTTCAGCGTTCCTCGTTCTTGCCGCCATGGTTCTGCCGGCCGCCGCCGCTCCGCGCGCGGATCGTCCGGCCGCCAATGCCGACGTGATCTACGATGCACCGCCCACGCGGGCCGAGCCTGCGCCGCGCCAGACGGCGCCGCGCGGCTATCTCGGCGGCGGCCTCATCGAGAGCATGGTCGCGCGGCCTCCTGCCGCGAGCCCCGTCGAGCCGGTCTATCATCAGCCGCGCCGCTATCAGCGCGAGATCCCCTATGGCTGGCAGCCCGAGGACCCCTACGGGGAGGACGACTACACGCCGGTGCCGCGCCGCGGCTACGCGCCGCGCCAGCCCGAGCCCTATGCTGATCCTTACGCCGAGCCCGACTACCGCCAGCCGCCCGCGACGCGCAACCCCTACGCGGCCGATCCGGCGCCGAGCGGGCCGGTGCGCCGCGTCGAGAGCCCGCATCAGCGCCGCACCATCGTCGACTACCCGACGAGACAGGCGCCCGGCACCATCGTCATCGATACCAAGACGCGCTTCCTCTATCTCGTCCAGCCGGGCGGCACTGCGATCCGCTACGGCGTCGGCGTCGGCCGCCCCGGCTTCGGCTGGAAGGGCACCAAGACCATCACGATGAAGCGCGAATGGCCGGATTGGCGCCCGCCCGCCGAAATGCGCCGCCGCCGCCCCGACCTGCCGGTCTTCATGCCGGGCGGTCCGGCCAATCCGCTCGGCGCGCGCGCCCTCTATCTCGGCTCCTCGCTCTACCGCATCCACGGCTCGAACGAGCCCGAGACGATCGGCTACGCGGTCTCGTCGGGCTGCTTCCGGATGCTGAACGACGACGTCGTCGACCTCTACCGGCGCGTGCGCGTCGGCACCCGCGTCGTGGTGATCTGAGCGAACCGCCGGTTTCGATCTCAAAAAAGAACGGGCCGCGTGTTCGACACGCGGCCCGTTTCGTTTCGGATCGGGGCTTATCCCCTCAGGTCCATTGCCCGTCGCGCACGCCGGGCGGGCTCTTGCCGCCGAGCGATTCCCAGTTCTTCAGCGGTTGGCGCCTGATCTCGTTGCGGGCGCTGTCGGCGACCGGCCGATGGTCGCGGTCGAGACGGCTGTCGTCGTCGCGGCGCTGCGGGCGCGGCGAGTCGCGATAGGTGCGCTCGTCGCCGAGATCGGGCCGGAAGCGCCGGTCGGCGGGCGGCCGGTCGAACCGGCGATCATCGCCCGGATCGCGGCGGCGATCCGTGCGGTCGTCCCGCCGCGTGTCGGCGGGGTCGCGGCCGAGGCGGCGGTCGTTCTCCGGATCGGTCCGGTCGTAGCGCGGCGGGCGCCGTTCGCGGTCCCATTCGCGGTCCCGGTCGAACGGCACGCCCTCGCGGCGCGAGCGCGCCTCCGGCCAGCCGCGATCGTCGCGCGTATAGGGCCGGTAGCGGCGATCCTCGCGCGGGTCGCGGCGATCGGCCCAATCGTCGCGGCGCTGCGGCGGCTGGAAGCGCGGCTCGCGCTCGGGCGCCGAATAGCGCAGCGGCGCGTCCCGGCGCGGCTCGAAGCGCGGCGGCTGGAAGCCGAAGCGATCCGGGCCGGGCATGGGAGGGCCGGCGAAGCGCGGCCCCGGCCGCAGCATCGCCATCAGCACGCCGAGGCGGCGCTTCTGGTTGTCGTCCAGCGCGCGATGAAGCGGCTCGACCGCCTCGACGATCGATTTGAGGATGCGCGCCTGCGCCTCGGCGCGCTCGCTGGCGCGGCGCAGCCGCTCGACCGGATCGGCGGGCGGCGGCTGGTCGCGGCGCGCCTCGATCAGGCGGGAACGCTCCTCGGCGGCGCGTTTCAGCGCGGCTTCGACGGGCGGCCACAGCGCCTGCTGCTCGGCCGTCAGCCTCAGGCCGGCCTTCAGCGCCGCGATGCGCGCCTCCGCATAGGCGGCGCGGTCCTCCGGCGACATCATCGGCCCGCGCGGCCGCTCGGCCTGCGGGTCCTTGCCGCGCGGCGCATCGGGCTGCTGCGGACGCTGATCGGTCGCGGGCGGCGCCGGCTGCGCCACGATGACGCCGACACCCATGATGGCGATCCCGGCGCCGACCAGGGCAGTCGTCGCAAAATGTCTGAAGGCCATCCTCAAACTCCTGGAATGAAAACGCGCCCCGGCGACGTTGTAAGCGCCTCCGCGCCGGAGCCAAAATTAATTCCTCGTCATGATGGCGATTTTGGGCTGGCGTGAAACCCGCCCGCCGCGAGCCGCCATTCGATCTGCGGCAGCCGGTCGGCGCCGAAGAACGCCTCGCCGTCGATCACGATGAAGGGTGAGCCGATGACGCCGGCCGCGATCGCCTCTTCGACGGCTGCCGCAAGGGCGGTGCGGCCCGTTGCGCCGTTCATCGCCTCGGCTGCGTCCGCGCGTGCGATGCCGAGCGCGGCCGTGATGCCGAGAAGTACCTCCGGGTCGCTGATCGGGCGGCCTTCGGCCATGAACGCCTGGAAGATCGCATCGATCAGCGGTTCGGCGAGCGCCGGCGACCTTGCCGTCAGCGCATGGAAGAGCCGGGCCGCGAGATGCGTCGACACCGGCAGCGCCGGCTGCCGGTACGGCACGCCGAAGAAGGCGGCCGAGCGTGCCATGTCGTTCAGGAGATAGGTCCATTTCGCGGGCGAATCGGCCGGCGGCGCGATGTTCTGCGCCTTCAGCACCGCCCAGAGCAGCACCGGCCGCCACGCGACCGGGCGGCCGTGGCGCGCCGCGACGGCGCCGAGCGCGGCCCGCGCGACATAGGCATAGGGCGAGGCGAAGTCGAACCAGCAGGTGATCGGCGCGCTCATGCGAAGATGCGCTCCCCGGCACCATGCAGGGCGAGGCTCGGCGGCAGCGCGCAGGCGGCCCGGTACTCGGCCGCCATCGCGGCGACGATATCCGCCACCGGCTTGATGTCATGGATGCCGGCGACGCCGTGGCCGGCCGTCCAGATGTCGCGCCACATGCGCGCTTCGCTGTCGACGAGGCTGCCGAGATCCGGCCGCTTGGGCGGCAGTGTCTCCGGATCGATCCCCCAGCGGGCGAGCGAGGGGCGCAGGAAATTGCAGCCGATCCCGGACAGCCGATCCGTATAGACGAGGTCGTCGACGGTGGCGGCCACCAGCATCGCCTTGTAGGCTTCCGAGGCGGCCGATTCGGTCGAGGCGACGAAGCGCGTGCCGACATAGGCGAGATCGGCGCCCAGCATCTCGGCGGCGCGCACCTGCCAGCCGTCGTTGATCGCCCCGCCGAGCACCAGGCAGCCGTCCCAGAAGCCGCGGATCTCGCGCGCCAGCGAGAAGCTGCTCTGCAGCGCCGCGTGCCCGCCAGCGCCGCCACCGATCGAGATCAGCCCGTCGACGCCCGATTGCGCCGCCTTGCGCGCATGGGCCGCGTTGGTCACGTCGCAGAAGACGATGCCGCCATAGCCATGCACCGCCTCCACGACCGGCCCCGGATGGCCGAGCGAGGTCAGCACCAGCGGCACCTTGTGCTTCACGACGATGTCGAGATCCGGCGCGAAGCGCGGATTGGTCCGGTGCACCACCAGGTTGACGCCGAGCGGGCCGACGGGCCGCTCCGGATTCTCGGCCGAGAAGCGCGCGAGCTCGGCCGTGATCTCTCCGAGCCAGGCGTCGAGCTGCTCGGAGGGGCGCGCGTTGACATGCGGAAAGGTGCCGACGATCCCGGCCTTGCACATCGCCAGCACTAACGCCGGGAACGAGACGAGGAACATCGGCGCGCCGATGACCGGCACCGAGAGCCGGCCGCGAAACAGCGGCGGCAGCCGCGTCCCGGCCGCGCCGCCCATGCCGCTGCCGGGCCCGCCGCACGCCTTGCCAACCTTGGGTTCGGACATGCGCGCCTCCCGGATGAATGGCATTCATTTTTCCGGATGGTCCTCCAAGCGGCCGCGGAGCGCAAGCGCTGCAGCAAAAAGCCCGGCCGGAGCCGGGCTTTCGATGTTCCTTCGGGCCGGTCAGGCGAAATCGCCGCCGTCGAAGCCGCCATCGTCGAAATCGTTGTCGTCGTAATCGGCGGTGTCGTAGTTGCCGTCATACTCACCCGAGCTGCCCTGCGCCTGGTGCGAGGAGGGGTGGTCCGGCGTCTGGGCCTGGTTCACCTGGTTGGCGAAATCATTCGTCTGCCCGGGGTTGCCCGGATTGGTAAAGTCGTTGGTCTGCGCCTGGTTGACCTGGCTGGCGAGATCGCCCGTCGCCGGATTGGTCGCGGCGGCCGGATTGGC
>JBDHTH010000164.1:0-6446 GCA_039808545.1 Phreatobacteraceae bacterium
CTCTTCTGGTCGAACAGGTTGTAGTTCCGGCCGCGCACGCCGCCGACGCGCTGGAAGCCTTCCACGGCCGGCGGGTAGTTCTCGCGCAGCGCCATCGCCTTGGCGTAGGAGGCGGCGGCCTTCTCGCGGTCGCCGAGCTGCTCGAAGATGCGGCCGCGCGTCGTCCAGGCCTCGACATATTCGGTGTTGCGGACCAGCGCTTCCTCGACGTCGTCGATCGCCTGCTTGGTGTCGTTCAGCGCCAGCCAGGAGGCCGAGCGCGCGTGGTAGGGCTCGGGGTTCTGCGGCGCGAGGCCGATCGCGTTGGTGAAGTCGTCGATCGCCTGCTTGTGCTCGCCGCGCGCCTGATAGATCAGGCCGCGATTGTGATAGGCCTGGGCGCTGTCGGATTTGAGGTCGATGGCGCGGTTGTAGTCGGCGATCGCCAGGTCGTATTGCTGCTGCAGCCGGTAGAGGTTGCCGCGGCTGACATAGGCCGAGCCATAGCTCGGATTGATCTCGAGGGCGCGGTTGAAGTCGGCGAGCGCTTCCTGCGGCTTCTTCATGTCGCGGAAGACCAGGCCGCGATTGTAGTAGCCTTGCGCAAAGCGCGGATCGATGGTGACCGCCTTGGTGAAATCAGCGATCGCCTCCTGCGGGCGGCGCTGCTTCGCATAGGCGATGCCGCGGACATTGTAGCCCTGCGGGTCGTTCGGATTGCGGGCGATGACGTCGTTCAGCGAGGTCAGGTTGTTCTGGGTCGAGCCGATCAGCGACTCGTCATCGCCGGGCGCGCCGGCGAGCGTGTTGCAGCCGGCGAGCGCCAGCGCGAGAACCATGGCGCTCGCGCTGAGCTTCAACGGTCGGGCTCCGCGAAAATCAGCCATTCCTCAATCCTCGTCCTCGACCGCTGCTGCCGCTCTGGCGGCACGGCAAGACCGCCATTAACCCTAAGCAATGCTGACAAATCGTTACGGACGCCGCAACACTACACAACGCGGCACCCCGCCATAGCGGATGTGGCCAATGCGAGCGGCGCCGTTAAAGCCCGAAAATACGGCGCTTTCCGGGGTCGACCGCCGCAAACGAAAACGGCCAGCGGGAATCCCGTGGCCGCATCGGCAACCTGTCGGATCAGCCTCGCCGGCGATCAGCCGCGCGCGGGCGCCTTGACGACCTTCGGCTTCATCGGGATCAGGCCCTCGCGCTGGGCCTTCTTGCGCGCCAGCTTGCGGGCCCGGCGGATCGCCTCGGCCTTCTCGCGCGCCTTCTTCTCGGACGGCTTCTCATAGTGGCCGCGGAGCTTCATCTCGCGGAAGATGCCCTCGCGCTGCATCTTCTTCTTCAGCGCCTTCAGAGCCTGGTCTACATTGTTGTCGCGGACGAGAACCTGCACGCGTCTTTCCTCTCTCTCGCAGTCCGGAGCCTTGCAAAATCTGGATCGTCGACCGGACGACGGGGGAATCGCGACGAAGCACGACACGAAGTCTCAGGTCTTCGGAGCGCGCGAATTAGCAGAATCGGCGAGCGCTGTCCACTCCCGGAGCACGGCAAACGCCCGGAAATCGGCGCTTTGCGTGTCGCGCCCGCCGCAATCGCCCGCCGGGGGCCTTCACGATTGCTTCAGGAGGCGCGTCAGGTGCCCCATCTTGCGCCCCGGGCGGGGCTCGGCCTTGCCGTAAAGGTGAAGCGCCGTGCCGGGCTCGGCCGCGAGCTTCAGCCAGGCCTCGATATCGGCGCCGATCAGGTTGATCATCTCGACCGGGCCATGCCGCGTCGTCGCGCCGAGCGGCCAGCCGGCGACGGCGCGGACATGCTGCTCGAACTGGCTGGTCGCGGCGCCGTCGAGCGTCCAATGGCCGGAATTATGAACGCGCGGCGCGAGCTCATTGACCAGGAGACGCGGTCCGCGTGTCTTCTCGGGCAGCACGAACATCTCGATGGCGAGCACGCCGACATAGTCGAGCGCCGCGAGCAGCCGCCGGGCGGTGGCAAGCGCCTCCTCGGCGAGGGCCGGCTCCAACGCCGCCGGGGCGACGGAGCGGTGCAGGATATGGTGGCGATGCTCGTTCTCGGTCACGTCATAGGCCGCGACCGTGCCGTCGAGGGCCCGCGCCGCGACGACCGAGACCTCGCGCTCGAACGGCACGAAGCCTTCCAAGATCGCGGGTTGGCCGCCGATGACGTTCCAGGCGCCTTGCAGGTCGGTGCCGAAATCGATGCGCGCCTGGCCCTTGCCGTCATAGCCGAAGCGGCGCGTCTTCAGGATGGCGGGGCGGCCGATGCGGGCGACGGCGCCCGCCAGGTCGCCCGCTGAGGCGACCGAGGCGTAGGGCGCGGTGCGGCAACCCGCCTCGGTGCAGAAATCCTTCTCCAGCAGCCGGTCCTGGGTGATCGCCAGGGCCTTCGGGGAGGGGCGCAGCGGGCGGATGCGGCTGACGAAATCGGCCGTCTCGAAGGGAATCGACTCGAATTCGAGGGTGATCGCGTCGACGCTCTCGGCGAAGCGCCTCAGCGCCTCGCGGTCCTCGTAGGGCGCGACCGTGTGCCGGCGCGTGACCTGGAAGGCCGGGCTGTCGGCCTCGGGGCAATAGATGTGGCATTCGAGCCCGAGGCGCGCGGCCGCGAGCGCCAGCATGCGGCCGAGCTGGCCGCCGCCGAGAATGCCGATGATGCCGCCCGGCGGAACGATCTCAGCCATCTTTGGACGGCCGCTCGGCGATCTTGGCGGTCTGCGCCTGCCGGAAGGCTGCGAGGCGCTCTGCGAGCGCGGCATCGCCGAGCGCCAGGATCGCGGCCGCGAGGAGGCCCGCATTGGTGGCGCCGGCCTTGCCGATCGCCAACGTGCCGACCGGGATGCCGGCCGGCATCTGGACGATGGAGAGCAGGCTGTCCTGGCCGCTCAGGGCCTTGGACTGCACCGGCACGCCCAGCACCGGCAGGGCGGTCAGCGAGGCGGTCATGCCCGGCAGATGCGCGGCGCCGCCGGCGCCCGCGACGATCACCTTGAAGCCGGCCGCCGCCGCGCCCTTGGCGAAATCGTAGAGGCGCTCGGGCGTGCGATGGGCCGAGACGATGCGCGCGTCATACGCGACCGCGAGCGTGTCGAGGACCTCGGCGGCGTGCCGCATCGTCTCCCAGTCGGACTGGCTGCCCATGATGATCGCCACGGGCGGGGCGGCCGGCTTGGGCGGACGGGGTTTGGAAGCGGCCATGCGGATACTCGGTTGGCGATCGGACGAACGCACGGTTTTGTGAAGCGGGCGACTTACAGGAGAGGATGCGGGGCGCGCAAGCCGCCCGCAAGGGCCGACGGCGCCTTACGCGATGATATCGGGCGTGAGGAGATCCTGAAGGTAGCTCATGCTGTCCTTCAGCGCGAGCTTGCGCTTCTTCAGGCGCTGGATCTGCAGCCGGTCGCGGATCGGCATGGCCTCCAACGCGTTGATGGCGCTGTCGAGATCGCGATGCTCCTGCATCAGGCGCAGGAGCTCCTGCCGCGCATCCTCTTCCTCGGAATCGGTCATCAATTCGAACTCGCCGCCGCACCGCTAGATCACGCTGTGTTTTGATCAAAACACAGGACAGTGATCGACCCGAAGGAGATGGAGACCGCTTTGACCCTTCAAACGGAAATCGTTTGAAGGGAGCGGGCTCCCGGCTCATCATGCGCCATCGCGGGTGGCTTGCAAGCCTGCCATGCGGAGAAAGGAACCATGCATCATTGAACATGAAAGGCGGTCGACAACCTCAGGGGATCGTGAGAGCATCATGAGCCGTGCCACAGAACGATGGAGGTGACCCGATGTCCTTGCAGTCGCGTCTTTCTGAGCTGGAACGCCGCCACGATGTCCTGGAGCAGCAGCTCACCGATGCGTTGAACCATCCCTCGACCGATGATTCCACCATCGCCGACCTGAAGCGACGCAAGCTGGTTCTGAAGGACGAGATCGTCCGCCTGAAAGCGGATCCATCCAAGCTGCATTGAGACAATCCTAGCTGGATTTTCTCCGAACGCGCGCGATAGCGCGAAGAGTTCGGGGTGGGCGCCTTCGCCGGCGGCGAGGGCGCGCTAGGTTGGGTTTTGCCGCACTGACAACGCTGCGGCTTTAGCGACGAGGCGGCTCGATGCCGGCTCGTCGTTTTGTTTTTGGCTGATAGGTCAGTTGGGTTTGGCTGATTGGCCAAATTTGGGTTGATTGGCTACGCCGTCCAGCCGCGCCGCAGCCTTTTTTCTCACAGTTTCTCTTCCGGCGGTCGGCGGCGCGTCACGTGCCCGCCGGACGCTTCGCGCTTCCGTGCCGTTCGGCATGTTTTCCAGCGAGGCCGCTCCTGCTTGCATCGGCTTGCGAGGCGGTGCTGCGGGCGATACTCCATGGATCATGAAACGCGACAGCCAGCCTCCCAAGCGCGCCCGATCGGCGCCGCGCGACGCTTCCCGGAAAACCGCCA
The DNA here is from genome assembly GCA_039808545.1 of Phreatobacteraceae bacterium. GTDB lineage: Bacteria > Pseudomonadota > Alphaproteobacteria > Rhizobiales > JBDHTH01 > JBDHTH01. The sequence goes on from JBDHTH010000164.1 coordinate 4,432, forward strand.
AGGCGACGCGAGAGCCCCAGGCGAAACGGGCCAGGCCCGATCCCGCGCCGGTGGTCGATCCGGTCGCGAGCGCGCAGCTTGCGTCGCCCGCCTATCGGCTGGCGGCGCTCGACCAGGATTTCCTGCTCGGCGATTCCATGCGCGGCCTGCGCTTCCAGCTCGAATACGCCAAGGCCGAGGAGCATCTGAGGAGCCATGGGATTCGCTCCACCGTCGTCGTGTTCGGCTCGGCGCGGCTCCGCGATCAGCGCGGCGAGAAGGGGCGGTGGTATCGCGAGGCTCGCAAGCTCGGCCGCCTCGTCTCGGAGCGCTTCGGCGCGCTCGACCTGCATGACGGCTGGCGCGACAACGTGATCGCGACGGGTGGCGGGCCGGGCATCATGGAGGCGGCCAATCGCGGCGCGGCGGATGCCGGCGCGCTGTCGATCGGCTTCAACATCGTGCTGCCGCACGAGCAGTACCCGAACCTCTACACGACGCCGGACCTGACCTTCCGCTTCCACTATTTCGCGATGCGCAAGATGCATCTCGCCATGCGCGCCAACGCGCTGGTGGTGTTTCCCGGCGGCTTCGGCACGCTCGACGAGTTCTTCGAGATCCTCACCCTGAAGCAGACCGGCAAGATGCCGCCCGTGCCGATCGTCGTGATGAACCGCGATTTCTGGTCGCGGCTGGTCGATACGGACCTGCTGATCGAGGACGGGCTCATCGCCGCGACCGATCCCGGCCTCGTCGAGCATGCGGACAGCGCCGAGGAAGCCATCGAGATCCTCGCCCGGGCGGGCCTCGCGCAGGGCGGCGTAAAGGCGACCGAAACCTGAGTGAGGCCCGGCTCTATAGGGCCGCCGCCTTCGCCTGGAGCAGCACCGTTTCGGCCTCTCGATCCGTGCGGCAGCGGATGACGATACCGTCGAACGCCGCCAGCGCCTCGGTGACGCGAGGGCGGCTCTTGCGGGGATAATCCCAGACGAATTTCAGGAAGCCGCGGTCGAAGCGCTCGTAACAGCCCTCCGCCATGTCGTCGCGCGTCTTGCCATGGCCGCGCAGCGTGCGCGTGATGACGCGGCGCAGGCAAAGCCAGCGGCCCGCATCGAGCAGGATCACAGTATCGGCGCGGGCGAGGCGGACGGGCAGCGTGCCGCCGTAGTTGCCGTCGATGATCCAGCGCGGTTCCGCGACCAGCCGCTCGACGGTGGCGGCCCAGTCGGCCTTGTCGGGCTCGGTCCAGCCGGCCTGCCAGTAATGCCGGTCGAGATGGATGACGGGCAGGCCCGTCGCGGCACTGAGCTTGCGCGAAAAGGTCGACTTTCCAGCGCCCGGCGAGCCGATGACGAGGACGCGCCGCATGAGGCCTCCGCTCAGATCTCCTTCGCCATCTCGCGCAGCTTGAACTTCTGGATCTTGCCGGTGGAGGTCTTCGGCAGCTCCGTGAAGGCGACGTAGCGCGGCACCTTGTAGCCCGCGAGATGCTGTTTGCACCATGCTACGATCTCGTCGGCGCTCACCTCCTGGCCCGGCTTCACCTCGATGAAGGCGCAGGGCGTCTCGCCCCATTTCTCGTCCGGCTTGGCGACCACGGCGGCGGCCTGCACGGAAGGATGCTTGTAGAGGGCGTCCTCGACCTCGATCGAGGAGATGTTCTCGCCGCCCGAGATGATGATGTCCTTGGAGCGGTCCTTGAGCTGGGCGTAGCCGTCGGGATGCATGACGCCGAGGTCGCCGGAATGGAACCAGCCGCCCGCGAAGGCCTCGAAGCTGGCCTTGGGGTTCTTCAGGTAGCCCTTCATGACGACGTTGCCGCGGAACATCGCCTCGCCCATGGTCTGCCCGTCGCGGGGGACCGGCTTCATGGTCTCGGGATCGATGATGTCGAAGCCCTCGAGCGGGATGTAGCGCACGCCCTGGCGTGCCTTCCGGGTCGCCCAGTCGGCGCCCGTGAGCGCGTTCCAGTCGCGGTGCCAGTCGTTGATGACGGCGGGGCCGTAAGTCTCTGTCAGGCCGTAGAGATGCGTCAC
>JBDHTH010000165.1:0-6430 GCA_039808545.1 Phreatobacteraceae bacterium
CCTTCAATTTCGAGACGCTGGCAACGCATATCTACGCCGAGGCGGCGCGCGGCACCTATGAGGACGGCGCCATCGCAGCGCTGCTGATCGTCGCGGTAGGCCTCGTGCCGGTGCTGATGATCGCGCGGCTGACGCGCGGGCGCGACGGCCCGGCCACGCGCCGGGCGGCGGCCGAGGCCGCCGAGGGATTGCGGATCTGATCCTCGCTCCGAGTCCTCCGGAATCCATGCACTAACGACCCCAGCCGGACGCGCCGGCCGGCTCGCGATCGCGGCCGGGTGCCGAGTCTTGACGGTCTCTATATGTCTCTCTATGTATATTCACCATCATGCATATGGAGACCTTCGAAACACTCGCCGATCCGACCCGCCGCCGCATCGTCGAAGCGCTGCGCGACGGCGAGCGGCAGGTCAACGACATCGTCCGGATAGCGGGCATCCATCAGTCGGGCGTCTCGCGCCACCTGCGGATCCTGCACGATACGGGCTTCGTGTCGGTGCGCCCGAGCGGGCAGCGCCGCTTCTACGCGCTCCGCCCCGAGCCGTTTCGCGCGCTCGACGCATGGCTCGCGGACTATCGGCGCCTATGGGAGGCCCGTCTCGACCGCTTCGGCGTCGCCCTCGGAGAGCGGCGCGACAATCGCGACACAACCGGCAAGGAGCCAGGGATATGAAGGATACGCGCATGCCGACGGCAGCCGGCGAGCCCCAGGCCAAGGTGGTCGTCGAGCGCATCTATCGCGCATCGCTGGAGGAACTGTGGGCCTTGTGGACGACGAAGCCCGGCTTCGAGTCGTGGTGGGGCCCCGAAGGGTTCCGCGTCGAGGTCCATGCCCTGGAGGCGCGCAGCGGCGGCACGCTCGTCTACGACATGATCGCGGATGCGCCCGACGCCATCGCGGCGATGCAGCGCATGGGCCAGCCGCTGTCGCATGGCACGCGCGGATGGTTCGCGGAATTCAAGCCGTTCGAAAGGCTGGTGCTTGTGCACGTGATCGACTTCATCCAGGGCGTCGAGCCCTATGAAAGCACGATCGAGGTCGATTTCGAGCCGCTGGGCGATCGATCGAGAATGGTGGTCACGCTGCACCCGCACCGCGACCCGCATTGGACGAGGATGTCGGCCGAGGGCTTCCGCAGCCAGTTGACCAAGCTCGACAAGCGGTTCGGCTGGCAGGGCGCGTAGCGTGGGACTGCGCCCGCCCTACCCGCAGTCGCCGACCAGCTTGCTGTGGATCCAGCCGTCGCGGACGAGGTGGTAGTCCTTGTCGCCCGGCGAGAGCGCCGTATCGCCGGGATAGTGCCGGACCCGCCACCAGAGGCCGGAGGCGACCGGCTTCCTGTTCTTGCCCTGCTGGATTTCCAGGAGCTGGCCGGGCTTGGCCTTCGACACCAGCGCGGCCTTGGCGGAGGGCTTGGCGCGGATGGCGACGAAGCCGTCCGGCGTCTCCTTGACCTCGCAGGCATTGCCGATGGTCGCGCCGGCGCGATTCGCCATGCCGACCGTCAAAGCGAGAGCCAGGGCTGCGAGCCCCGGCAGACCGAAGCGCTTGCGCATGACCGTGCCCCTCTTCGTATGACGCAACGTCATCGCGATAGTGCGGCGTGAACGACCGGCTGGCAATGCGGGATTTTCAGCCGGTCAGCTCCGCAGCTCCGGCAGATCCCGGTACAGCTCCAGCGCCTCCGGATTGGCCAGCGCCTCGGTGTTCTTCACCGGGCGGCCATGCACCACGTCGCGGACCGCGAGTTCGGTGATCTTGCCGGAGCGGGTGCGCGGGATGTCGGCGACCGCGACGATGCGGGCCGGCACGTGGCGAGGCGAGGCGCCGGCGCGGATCTGCGCGACGATGCGCTTCTTCAGCGCCTCGTCCAGCACCTTGCCCTCCTTCAGCCGCACGAAAAGCACGACACGCACATCGTTGTCGAAGTCCTGGCCGATGGCGATCGATTCCGCCACCTCGTCGATCTGTTCGACCTGGCCGTAGATCTCGGCGGTGCCGATGCGCACGCCGCCGGGGTTCAGCGTCGCGTCCGAGCGGCCGTGGATGACGATGCCGTCATGCGCGGTCCATTCGGCGAAATCGCCATGGCACCAGACATTGTCGAAGCGCTCGAAATAGGCCGCCTTGTATTTGGCGCCGTCGGGATCGTTCCAGAACATGATCGGCATCGAGACGAAGGGCTTCGTGCAGACGAGCTCGCCCTTCTCCTGGCGCACCGGCCGGCCCGCATCGTCCCAGACATCGACCGCCATGCCGAGGCCAGGTCCTTGAATCTCGCCGCGCCAGACCGGCAGCGTCGGCACGCCGAGCACGAAGCAGGAGACGATGTCGGTGCCGCCCGAGATCGAGGCGAGATGAATGTCCTTCTTGATCGCGTCATAGACGTAGTCGAAGGATTCAAAGGCGAGCGGCGAGCCGGTCGAGGTCATCAGCCGCAGGCTCGAGAGGTCGTGCGTGTCGATCGGCCGGCTGCCGGCCTTCTTCAGCGCGTCGATGTATTTGGCGGACGTGCCGAACAGCGTGAAACGCTCTTCCTCCGCGTAATCGAACAGCACGTCGGCGTCGGGCGCGAAGGGCGAGCCGTCATAGAGCATCAGCACGGCGCCGACCGCCAGGGTGGAGACCACCCAGTTCCACATCATCCAGCCGCAGGTGGTGAAGTAGAAGACCCGGTCGCCGGGTCGCTCGTCGCAATGGAAGACATGCTCCTTCACGTGCTGGAGCAGCGTGCCGCCGGCCGAATGGACGATGCATTTCGGAATGCCGGTCGTGCCCGAGGAATAGAGGATGTAGAGCGGGTGCGCGAAGGGCAGCCGCTCGAAGGTCAGCGGCTTGGCCGAAAAGGGCGCGATGAAGGCATCGAGCGTCACGGCGCGGCCAAGGCCCGCAGCGACCTCTTCGGCGCTCTCCAGATAGGGCACGACGATCACCTTCCGCGCGGTCGGCAGGCCGGCGACGATCGGGCGCAGCTTGCCCGCGATCTCGATGCGCTTGCCGGCATACCAGTAGCCGTCGGGGCAGAAGAACAGCTTCGGCTCGACCTGGCTGAAGCGGTCGAGCACGCCCTTCTCGCCGAAATCGGGCGAGCAGGAGGTCCAGACCGCGCCGAGCGAGGCGGCCGCCAGCATGATCGCGACTGTTTCGGGCATGTTCGGCATCATGCCGGCGACCCGGTCGCCGACGCCGATGCCCTCGGCCTTCAGGGCCTGCTGGAGGCGCGAGACGAGGGCGCGGAGTTCGTCCCAGGAAAGGCGCGCCTTCACCTTGTCCTCGCCGCGGAAGACGATCGCGTCGCCCGCGCCTTCGCCGCGCAGCAGGTTCTCGGCGAAGTTCAGCCTCGCGTCGGGGAAGAACCGCGCGCCCGGCATCTTGTCGCCGTCGAGGAGGCGCCGCTCGCCCTTCTCGCCGACGATGCCGCAGAAATCCCAGGCCAGCGACCAGAAATCGGCCGGCGCCTCGACCGACCAGCGATGCAGCGCCGCATAGCTGGCAAGCGGCCGGCCCGCGAGCGGCTCGGCCTTGGCGGCGAAACGAGTGATCGCGCTCCGCGCGACGGCTTCGGGGGACGGGCTCCAAAGGGGGGATTCAGCAGACATCGTGGACCTGTGGCGGCTCGAACACGGAAATGGACCCCACCTATAGGCAGAGGGCCACGAATCCGCCACGGAAATAGTGCATGAGAGGTCTCTCGCCCGGTCGATGCGGCGGCAGCCGGGCAACCCCATCCTGTTCCGGCACGGCGGCCGGATCAGCCCTATCCACGGAGACGATGCGCCTCACGATGACGATCAGGACCGTGCTTCGCGTAGCGGCTGCCCTCGCCGCCTGCCTGGCGCTGGCGGCGCTCGCGGCCACCGTCGTGGTGCCGGCGCTGGTGCCGGCCGAGAAGCTCGCGGCCGCGTTCGAGGCCCATCTCACCCGCATCGCCGGCGCGCCGGTGAAGGTCGCGGGCCCCGCCAAGCTCGTGATGCTGCCGCGCCCGGTGTTCCGGCTCGAAACCGTGACGGTCGGCGAGGCCGATCGGACCCCGCTGCTGACCGCCGAGGCGGTGGACGGGCGCATCTCGGTCATCAGCGCCCTGCTCGGCCGGGTGGCGTTCGAGGACGTCACGCTGGTGCGGCCGCGCGCCAATCTGGAGCGGCCGACGGACGGACGGCCGAACTGGGAGCCGGCGCGCACCGCGCTGCTGGCGCTGCTTGGCGGGCGCACCAAGCTGCCGACCGATGCCGGCGGCGATCTCGCGAATATCGGCACGGTTCGCGTCATCGGCGGCGAGGCCGTGCTCGCGCTCGTGCCCGGCAAGCCGGCCGAGCGCCTCACCGATATCGCGCTGACCTTCGCCTGGCCGACGCCGGCCAGCCCCGCCAATCTCGATTCGACCTTCCTCTGGCGCCACCAGAGCGTCACGGCCAATCTGGAGATCGCCAATCCGGCCGCCTATATCGCGGGCCGCAAGACCGCCGCCGATCTTTCGCTGGAGACGCCGAGCGGGCTGTTCAAGCTCGCCGGCACGGTGTCGGGCGTGATCGCGCCGACGCGCTTCGAGGGGCAGCTCACGGCCGAGACCTCCTCGCTGCGGCGCACGCTGCGCTGGCTCGGGCTCGACATCGCCGAAGGCGGCGGCTTCCGCGCCATGACGATGCAGGCCGACACCATCATCACGGGGCCGCTCTGGACGCTGACTTCCGTCAACCTCGCGCTCGACGGCAATGTCGCGGAGGGAAGCCTCGCAGTGCGCCTCGACCGGCCGAAGCCGATGCTGCAGGGCACGCTCGACGCCGGCAAGCTCGACATCACGCCCTATGTCGCCGATTACGCGCTTGTGCGCAGCGGCGAGACCGACTGGAGCCGGCATCCGCTCGACCTCTCGGACATCGCCTCCTTCGACCTCGACCTCAGGATCTCGGCCGACAAGGTGACGATGCCGCAGGCCGCCCTCGGCGAGACCGCCGCCGCGATCGCGATCCGCGGCGGGCGGCTGACGATCGGCCTCGCCGAGACGCAGGCCTATGGCGGCACGATCAAGGGCACGCTCTCCTTCGCCGAGACCGCGAACGGCGTGAACATCCGCTCGCAGATCGCCCTCGCCAAGGTCGATCTCGACCGCTCGCTGAAGGAGCTGTTCGGCCTCGGCCGCATCGCCGGCAACGGCGACCTGACGCTGCAGATGGAGACCACCGGCCGCACCATCGCCGACATGGCACGATCGCTCGACGGGGCGCTGACGCTGGTCGCGGTCAACGGCACGGTGGCGGGAATCGATGTCGAGCAGCTCATGCGGCGGCTCGACAAGCGCCCCCTCTCGGGGCTCGGCGACATCCGCGGCGGGCGCACCGCCTTCGAGTCGCTGTCGGCGCATGTGAAGATCGCGGCCGGGCTGGCGCGCACCGAGGATTTCGTGCTCGCCGCCAAGGATCTGAGGATCGCCCTGCAAGGCACCGCCTCGGTTCCGAGCCGCGAATTCGACCTGCGCGGCAGCGCCGTCCTGAAAATGGCGCCCGGCGCGCCGGGCAAGCCGGAATCGGTCTTCGACCTGCCGTTCCTGGTGGCGGGCGCCTGGGAATCGCCGCTGGTGCTGCCGGACGCGCAGGCGCTGATCACCCGCTCCAACGCGGCGCAGCCGCTGGTCGAGGCGACACGCGACCGGATCACGCGCGAGGCGATTCAGTCGCTGATCGAGCAGTTCAAGCTCAGGCAGCGGGCCGACGACCCCGCCGCCGTGCCGGGCACCGCCTACGCGCCGGTGCCGGCCGCGCCGCCGATGCGGTAAGGCTTAACGTGCGCCCTTCAAAGCCCGCCGCTTGCTGACGAGCGCGAAGGCGATGGCCGCAAGGGTGACGGCCGAGATCATCAGCGTCGAGATGGCGTTGATCTCGGGCCTAACGCCGCGCCTCACCTGCGCGTAGACGCGGATCGGCAGCGTTGCGTCGCCCGGCCCGTTGGTGAAGCTCGCGACGACGAGATCGTCGAGCGACAGCGTGAAGGCGAGCATCCAGCCGGCCGCCACGGCCGGCGCGATCAGCGGCAGAGTGATCACGAAAAAGGTCTTCCAGGGCGGGCAGCCGAGATCGGCGGCCGCCTCCTCCAGCGCCCGGTCGAAGGTCACGAGCCGCGACTGCACGACGATCGCCACGAAGCCGGTCGTGAAGCTCGCATGGGCGAGCGCGACCGTGGAGAAGCCGCGCTCCAGGTCGATCGCCACGAACAGCAGCAGCAGCGACAGGCCGGTGACGACTTCCGGCATGATCACGGGCGCGAAGACCAGAGCCGAGAAGGCCAGCCGGCCGCGAAAGGGGCCGTAGCGGGTGAGCGCGATCGCGGCGAGCGTGCCGAACACCGCCGCAAGGCTGGCCGAGGTCGCGGCGATCAGGATCGAGGCGAGCGCGGCATCACGAAGCTGGGCGTTGGCGATCACGGCGCCGTACC
>JBDHTH010000166.1:0-6414 GCA_039808545.1 Phreatobacteraceae bacterium
CGCCATGCGCCGAGACAAACAGCATTCCTCGCGCCGATAAGCTACAGGCGGCGCAGTCTTTCTGCGCCGCCTGTCCAATATCTCGTCCGCCCCGGCTTCAGAACGCCAGCTTGCGGGCGCGCTTGACCTGCGGAATCTCCTCGATCTTCGCGAGCAGCTCCGGCGTCACGCCCTGGTCGACCGCCACGAGGCAGATCGCGTCCCCGCCCGGCTTGTCGCGGCCGAGGTTGAAGGTCGCGATATTGACCCCGGCATCGCCAAGCAGCGAGCCGAACTTGCCGATGAAGCCCGGCTTGTCGTCGTTCCTGACGAAGATCATGTGCGGCGCGAACTCGGCCTCCATCTGGATCCAGCGGATCTCGACGAGGCGCGGCTTGCCGTCGCCGAGCACCGAGCCTGCGGCGTGGCGCGGCATGTCCTCGGCATCGACGATGATGCGGATCAGGCTCTCGAGCTTGCCGTCGCCCGGCTTCTTCACCTCGGCGACGTCGATGCCGGTCTCTTTCGCGAGCACCGACACGTTGACCATGTTGGCGTGGCTCATGAAGGGGCGCAGCACGCCCGCGAGGGCCGCCGAGGTGATGGCGCGGGTGTTCAGCTCCGCGACCGCGCCCTCATACTCGATCGTGATGCCCTTGATCTTGGCCTCGGTGAGCTGGCCGAGGAAATGGCCGAGCTTGTCGGCGAGCTCGATGAAGGGCTTCACCCGCGGCGCTTCCTGGGCCGAGATCGAGGGGAAGTTCACCGCGTTGGTGATGGCGCCGCTGAGCAGGTAGTCGGAGATCTGCTCGGCGACCTGCAGCGCGACATTCTCCTGCGCCTCGGCCGTGGAGGCGCCGAGATGCGGCGTGCAGACGACGTTCGGATGGCCGAACAGGACGTTCGCGGTCGCCGGCTCCTCGACGAAAACGTCGAACGCCGCGCCCGCGACATGGCCGGAATCGAGCGCCTCGCGCAGCGCCTGCTCGTCGACGAGGCCGCCGCGCGCGCAGTTGATGATGCGCACGCCCTTCTTCGTCTTGGCGAGGTTCTCGCGCGACAGGATGTTGCGGGTGTGCTCGGTGAGCGGGGTATGCAGCGTGATGATGTCGGCGCGGGCGAGCAGCTCGTCGAGCTCGACCTTCTGCACGCCGATCTCGACCGCCCGCTCGGGCGAGAGGTAGGGGTCGAAGGCGATGACGCGCATCTTCAGGCCGATGCCGCGGCTCGCGACGATCGCGCCGATATTGCCGCAGCCGATCACGCCGAGCGTCTTGCCCGTGAGCTCGACGCCCATGAAGCGGTTCTTCTCCCATTTGCCGGCCTGCGTGGAGCGGTCGGCCTCGGGGATCTGGCGGGCGAGCGCGAACATCATCGCGATGGCGTGCTCTGCGGTCGTGATGGAGTTGCCGAAAGGCGTGTTCATGACGATCACGCCGCGGCCGGTGGCGGCCGGAATGTCGACATTGTCGACGCCGATGCCGGCGCGGCCGACGACCTTCAGCTTCGTCGCCTTCTCCAGCAGCTTCGGCGTGACCTTGGTGTTGGAGCGGATGGCGAGGCCGTCATACGCGCCGATGATCTCGGCGAGGGCGTCCTTGTCGAGGCCGGGCTTGACGTCGACGTCGATGCCGCGATCCTTGAAGATCTGGACGGCGGCGGGGGAGAGCTTGTCGGAAATGAGGACTTTGGGCGCGGTCATGGGATATCTCGCGTGGACGGATGCGCAAAGCGCTGAATGTCGGAAAACGGAAATGGGGCCGGGCCGGCGGCGCGGAGCCGCCGGCTGAAGGCCGGGGAGGGGCTCAGGTGGCCTGCGCCATCTTCGCCTTGTTGACCGCGAAGGACCAGTCGAGCCAGGGCAGCAGCGCCTCGATATCGGCGGTCTCGACGGTGGCGCCGCACCAGATGCGCAGGCCGGCGGGCGCGTCGCGATACGAGCCGATGTCGTAGGCGACATCCTCCTTCTCGACGAGCGCCGCGAGCGCCTTGGCGAAGGCGGTCTGGCTCGCGAGATCGAGGGCCGCGATGGCCGGGTCAGTCACCTTCAGGCAGACGCTGGTGTTCGAGCGGGTCGCCGGATCGGTCGCCAGGAAGCCGATCCAGGGCGTCTTCTCGACCCAGTCGGCGATCGCCTTGGCGTTGGCGTCGGCACGAGCGATCAGGCCCTTCAGGCCGCCGACGGTCCGCGCCCATTCGAGCGCGTCGATATAGTCCTCCACGCAGAGCATCGAGGGGGTGTTGATCGTCTCGCCCTCGAAGATGCCCTCGATCAGCTTGCCGCCCTTGGTCATGCGGAAGATCTTCGGCATCGGCCAGGCCGGCACGTAGCTTTCGAGACGCTCCACGGCGCGCGGCGAGAGGACCAGCATGCCGTGCGCCGCCTCGCCGCCCAGCACCTTCTGCCAGGAGAAGGTGACGACATCGAGCTTGGCCCAGTCGAGATCCTGCGCGAAGGCCGCCGAGGTCGCGTCGCAGATCGCCAGGCCCTTGCGGTCGGCCGCGATCCAGTCGGCGTTCGGCACGCGCACGCCCGAGGTGGTGCCGTTCCAGGTGAAGACGATGTCAGCGTCCGGATCGACCTTGGAGAGATCGGGAAGCGCGCCATAGGCGGCCTTGTGGGTCGTGACATTGTCGAGCTTGAGCTGCTTGACGACGTCGGTCACCCAGCCTTCGCCGAAGCTTTCCCAGGAGAGCATGGCGACCGGGCGCGGCCCGAGCAGCGACCACAGCGCCATCTCGACGGCGCCGGTATCGGAGGCCGGCACGATGCCGATGCGATAGTCGGCGGGAACCTGCAGGACCTCGCGGGTGAGGTCGATGGCCTGCTTCAGCTTGGCCTTGCCGAGCTTGGCGCGGTGCGAGCGGCCGAGCGCGGCGCCGGAGAGCGCCTTCGGCGACCAGCCGGGGCGCTTGGCGCAGGGACCGGAGGAAAAATAGGGGGAATTCGGCTTCAGGGCCGGCGGGGTCGTCTTCATGATGTCTCCATCCTCACAGATGGGCGTCCCGCGTTGGGGCGGGATGTCCCGCCGCGAGAGATAGGGGCGAAGCGGCCGGCGGTCAATCGAAAAGAAATGGCGGGCAGGGGCTCCGGGGTCCGTCAAAAAGGAAATGGCGGGCACGAAGGCCCGCCATGGAGGTTCCGGCAAGGATGCGGCGGTCAGTCCAGCATGTAGCGGAAGCCGGCGCGGATCTCGTGCGCGTCGAGCCTGGTCGTCTCGAGCTTGCGCGTCGTCGTGAAGGTCTGGGTGGCGTCGTTCGGATTGAGGCCCGTGAAGGTCTGGCTCTCGGTGCCGGTGCGGCCGAGATTGAGGTAGCGGTAGCCGATGTCGATCTTCATGTTGCGGCTGACCTCGTAGGAGAGGCCTGCCATCAGCGCCCAGGCGAAATTCCAGTTGTGGCCGTTCGGGATCGCGCTCGTCGTGTTGCCCGGCCCGAAGATGTCGTTGGTCGTCGCATGGCTGATGCCGACATAGGCGACGCCGAGGCCGGCGCCGACATAGGGCGAGAAGCCGCTCCACTTGCCGAGATCGACATAGCCGTTGGCGAGCACCGTGAGGGCGTCGATCTTGCCCGCGTAGTCGCAGTCCGGGCGCGCGGCCATGACGCAGGGGGCGGTGCCGGCGAATTTCTGCGGGATGCGGCCGTCGAAGGTCAGGTCGGTGCGGAAGAAGCCGAAATCGTAGCCGACGCCGAAGCCGCCGACCAAGGTGCCGCCCGGCTTGCCCATCGCGAGCGGCGAGGATTGCTGCACGCCGAGCTGGATCACCGCGCTGGTGGCGGTGTCGAACACATCCGTGACGGTGTTGTGGCTGATGCCGGGCTTCCTCAGCCCCGACCAGCCGATATCGCCGCGCAGATACCAGTTCGAGCCGAACTCGAACATCTTCTCGTCATCGAGCGGCGGCGGCTCCGGCGGCAGCGCCATGTCGGCGGCCTGCGCGGTGGTCGCAATCGCCATCAGGCCGAACGCCAAAAGAGCCTTGAACTTCGACATCGCTGATCCTCGTCCGAACGCCGATTCAACCGATCGGGTGTTGGCGTTAAGACTAGCGAGGAGCGGTTAAGCGAGGATTAAGGTTAACGGGGCGTTGGAGGCGATAATGTACTTGCGTTCAACCAAAGCCGAGGAAAGAGGCCAGGAGGCGGTTGACCGCAAGCATGTCCTCATCGGCGAGGCGCCCGAAGGGCGATCCGATCTTCTCGCGCCGTACGGTGATAGGCTTGTCGATCATGACCTGCGATGGTCTCCGCAAGCGGTTTCCCTCGGTCGGTTGAACGGTCAGACGCAGCAACGGCGCCTCGATAAGCGTACTCGACAAAGGCAGCACGGTCAGGCTCGATGTTGCGTCGAAGCGATCCGATTGGATGACGAGCGCGGGGCGCGGCTTACCGAGATCGCCTGCCATATAAACGGTGATGAGATCACCACGCCTCATGTCGCGTCATCGTCGAGATCCGCCAGCGCTGCATCGAGCAGCCGAGCGAGCGCTGCGTCGCCGGCATCGGCTTGCGCTACGAGCAGGGATTGACGGCGGCATTCCGCCGCGAAGCCGGGGCGGCGCGAATCCGGTACCCAGATCTGGAGCGGACGCAAACCCGCCCTACGCAGTGTTTCGCGGCGCTTGCGAACACGCTCGCTCGTGGAAATGACCATCGGGCTTACCTCTCTCGTTACATGTAACGTGTGCAGGCCGCACCCACCTGTCAAGAACGCCTCGAAACAAAAAAGGCGGGCCCGAAGGCCCGCCCGATGCGCTCGCAATATCCGTCCGGTCAGTATTTGCGGATGATCGGCGGGGGAGGCGGCGGCGGGGGCGCGACCTCGGCGTATTTCGGCTGGCAGTTGGTGCAGGCGACATCGTTGGCGCCGAACATCCAGCGCATGCCGATCTTGATGTCGTGGCTCTGAATGCCCTTCACGGTGAACGGCCCGTAGACCTGGCCCGGATTGCCCGGGTTGTGGAAGTCGCCGGCGATCGCCTTGCCCATGTTCAGGTAGCGGTAGCCGATGTCGAGCTTCAGGCTCGGCGAGATGTCGTAGCTGACGCCGGCCATGAGCGCCCAGGCGAAGCTCTGGGTGTTCTTGGCGCGGAAGATGGCGCTGGCGACGATCGGGCCGTTGGCGTCGAAGCCGGTGGCGATGTCCGTGACCGTGCTCATGCGATGGTTCACGACGCCGACGCCGGCACCGATATAGGGCGTCAGGCACCACCAGGTGCCGAGATCCGCGTAGGCGTTGACCATGAACACCGTCGACATGATCTTGCCGTCATAGGTGTTGGTCTGGAACGGCGGGTTGTTCGGGTCGCCGATCACGTCCATGGCGCCGATCTTCACCGAGCCGCGCAGCTCGGCGGTGGCGTCGACGCGCAGCCAGGAATTGATCTTGTAGCCGACGCCGACGCCCGCGAAGGCGCCGCTGCCCGTCTCGTTGAAGATGAAGCGGCCGCCCTGCAGCGTCAGGTCCGGATAGTCCCAGCCGCGATCCTTGCCGATGCCGACGCCGACATCGCCGCGCAGGTACCAGCCGGTCGCGACCTGCTCGATCGGCGCCTCGGCGTAGGGGACGGGGGGCGGGGGCGGAGGACCGAGATCCGCCGCGAGAGCCGAAGACGTCGCGATCGCGACGGCAGCGGCACCGGCGAGGGCGCTAATCTTGAGGCTTCCCATGGTGGTTCCCTTGGCTATGTCGGCGCGGGACGGGCCGACTCGGCTATCGATGGAACGACCTTGGCAGAACTTTCTTAAGCGAGATTTAACCCTAAAAATACATGTTAACAGCGGGTTAACGAGCAAAGCTCGCGCGACGGGAGAGGCCGTCGGCGCCTCCCGGAAGCGTGGCCGGCGGCCTCAGGCCGCGGCCTTGCCGATCGTCGCGACGATGTCGTCGACCACTTCCTCGACGAGCGCGCGGTCGTCGCCTTCGCCCATCACGCGGATCACCGGCTCGGTTCCGGAGGGGCGGATGACGAGGCGGCCGCTCCGGCCGAGCCGCGCCTCCGCCTTGGCGATGATCGCGGTGACGGCCTCGTCCTCCAGCGGCTTGCCGCCCTTGTAGCGGACGTTCTTCAGGATCTGCGGCAGCGGCTCGAAGCAGCGGCAGACCTCGGAGACCGGACGGCCCTTGCGGCGCACCACCGAGAGCACCTGCAGGGCCGCGACGAGGCCGTCTCCGGTCGTCGAGAAGTCCGAGAAGATCATGTGGCCGGACTGCTCGCCGCCGATGTTGAAGCCCTTGTCGCGCATGCGCTCCAGCACGTAGCGGTCGCCGACGGCGGTGCGCTCGAGCGCGAGGCCGATGCCGCCGAGATACCGTTCAAGCCCTAAGTTGGACATGATGGTGGCGACCACGCCCGGCTTCGACAGCAGCCCCTCCTCGTGCCAGCTCGCGCCGATCACCGCCATGAGCTGGTCGCCGTCGATGACGTTGCC
>JBDHTH010000167.1:0-6381 GCA_039808545.1 Phreatobacteraceae bacterium
CTACAATCCGGGGCTGGAATGGCAGCGCCTGCCGGCCGGACCGGGCGGGACAGGAGATCCGCCCGGCGCGAGGCCTGCCGCGCCGTCGGCACCGCGTCCCGGCCGCCCGTCCGGCCAGCCCGGATCGCCGGCCCAGCGACCGCCGGCCGACGCTCCCGCGCCGCCCCGGCCGCGCGTCGCCCCCGGCTTCGACAACAGCCCCGATCTCAGACCTGCCGCACCAGCGACGCCGAGTCCCGCTGGCCAGCCCGGATCGCCCGCCCAGCGTCCGCCGGGCATCGCCCCCGCGCCGGCATCTTCCCCGCCCCCCGGCCCGTCGGCGCCGCCGAAGATCGAGCCGCTGCGGCCGAGTCCCGAGCCGGCATCGCCGCCGCCTGTTCCGGGGCCGGGAAGCGGTCCCGTCCAGCCGGGTTTGCCGCGCGGTGTCGAGCCGCCGCCCGGTCCCGCGCACCCGCCGGCCGCTCTTCCGGAAGGCCTGGATCCGCGGCCCCGGCCCGCAGGCGGGACGGTTGCGACGCCGCGCGAGATCGAGGATTTCGTGCGCGCGGTGCGCGCCGGAGAGGTCGCCGACCCCGCCGCGAGCATTGCGGCCGCCCTGCTGCCGCCATCGCTCGCCGAGGCGCTCGGCACGCTCGCGACGCTGGTCGAGGTCTCGGCATTCCGTGTCGCGAAAGTCGCGGGCGAAGCCGAGATCTTCGGCGGGCGGCCGTCGACCGAGCATCCGGAGATCACCGCGCGGGACTGGGCGCTCCTGCAGCGCCTCGTCGCGACGGGCGAGGCGCATCTCGACCTCGGCCGCTACCGCCAGCTCGTCCTGCACGGCCGGCCCGATGCCGCGACTGGCCGGATGCTGATGCTGATCATTCGGGCCGTGCGGCGTCCGGACGGCGGAGAGCGGCTGATCGTTCCGACCTTCCAGCAGAGCGGGCGCCGGCGGCGCGCGCGCAAGCTGCGCGGCCTGAAGGCGATCATGCGATGAGGAAGGCGGGACGCCTGGAGGGCCGTCACCCCCTCGCGGCATTGAACCGGCGCACGGATGGCTCGGGCGTCCCGCTCAAGAGATGCGCCCTGCGCCGGCGGAAATCAAGATGATCAGCCTGACCTTCAAGATGGACGACCGCGAAGCCCGGCAGGCCTTCGCGCGGCTCCAGGGCTGGATGGCCGGCTCGGCGCCGCTGATGCGGGCGATCGGCGTCTCGCTCGTGTCCTCCACGCATGACCGGATGGATGCTGGGCACAGCCCCGACGGGTCCGCCTTCGCGCCGCTCAAGCCCGCCTATGCGGCGGCAAAGCGCGGTCCCGGCATTCTTCGCGAAAGCGGCATGGCGGGCGGCCTGCAGGGCTCGATCACCTTCAGGGCGGCGCCCGCGGCCGTCGAGGTCGGCTCCAACAAGATCTATGCCGGCGTCCACCAGACAGGAGCGACGATCAAGCCGAAGGGCGGCGGCCGGCTGATGTTCAAGCTCGGATCGCAATGGGTCGCGGCCCGCTCCGTCACGATTCCGGCCCGGCCTTATATCGGCGCCTCGGCCGAGGACGAGGAGACGATTCTCGATCTCGTCGAAGCCTCTCTCGACAGGGCGATGCGATCCGGGCCATCATCACGCTGACGCCGCACCCCGCCCCCTCGCTCGCGGGAGAGTGCCCGGCGTCCTGGCCCGCGGCCACTGTTGCCGGGCATGACGACGCTTTCCTCCCTGCACTTTGCGATCCCGGCCGGCATGGCGGTTCCCGAGTGGATCCACCTGACCCCGGCCGGGACCTTTTCGGGCAGCGACGGACGCGGTCCCTTCCGGCTTCCGGATGATGTCGACGCGCTGATCGCGCGCTCGATGGCGGCCGGCAAGCTGCCGATCGACGAGAATCACGCCACCGACCTCGCGGCGCCCGCCGGACATCCCGCGCCGGCGCGCGGCTGGATCGTCGCCATGGCGGCGCGCGCCGACGGCATCTGGGGGCATGTCGAGTGGACCGGCGCGGGTCGGCGCCTCGTCGGCGACGGCGCCTATCGCGGCATCAGCCCCGTCTTCATGGCGCACGAGGAGGGCGGCGAGCTCGTCCAGATCCTGCGCGCCGCCCTCACCAACGACCCGAATTTGCGGCTCGCCTCTCTTCATCATCGGAGCACGTCCATGGATTTCCTCGCCCGCCTCGCCAAGGCGCTCGGCCTCGACAGGCCGAGCGAAGACGATGTCGTCACGGCGGTCACGGCGCACGCGGCCGGCCTCGGCAAGATCGTGCAGGCGGCTGGCCTGCAGGCGGGCGCCTCGGCCGATGCGGTCGTCGCCCATCTCAGCGCCAGGGCGCCGGCCGACCCGAAGCTCGAGGCGATCCGCGCGGCCCTAAAGGAAGGCGGCGTCGAATACGACACGGCGACGGCTGAGCAGATCGCGACGCATCTCAACGCCGCCCGCGCCGGCGGCGGTGATGCCGAGCTGCGCAAGACCATCGTCTCGCTGCAGGCCCGGCTCGACACCTTGTCGGCCGAGACGGCGCGCGAGAAGGCCGTCGCCTTCGTCGACGCGGCGATCGCCGGCGGCAAGCCGATCCGGCCGCTGCGCGACCACTACATCGCGCGCCACCAGAAGGACGCCGCCTCGGTCGAGAAGGAGGTCGGCGCACTCGTCTCGATCAATGCCGGCGGCATCGTCCGCGCGCCGCAGCCGGCGGCCGAGGGCGGCCTCACGCCCGAGGAGCTCGGCGTCGCCGAGCTGATGGGCATCGACGCCAAGACGTTCGCGGCCTCCAAGGCCGAGATCGCGAAGAGCTTCGGCTGACCGCCGCATCCCCACCACGGCCGGCGCTGCCGGCCCTATCCGGAGCCTGATCCATGACCGCGCTCAGCGCCGATCGAAACACCCCGCGCCGCCAGGGCGTCGAGCTCCTCGAGCTCCCCGCCGCCGCCGCCAAGGTCTTCCACGCCGGCGCGCTCGCCGCGCTCGACGCCGCCGGCAACGCGACGCCCGGCGCGACCGCGACGACGCTACGCGGCCTCGGCCGCGTCGAGGCGGCGGTGGACAACTCGGCAGGCGCCGCCGGCGCGAAGACCGTGACGATCCGGCGCGGCTGCTACCGCTGGGCGAACAGCGCCGCGGGCGACGCGATCGCGGCCGCCGATGTCGGCAACAACGCCTACATCGTCGACGATCAGACCGTCGCGAAAACCAACGGCAGCAGCACCCGCTCGGTGGCCGGCCGCATCACCGACGTGGACGCCGACGGCGTCTGGGTCGCCTCGATCTACTGATAGGCGCGGCGCGCCAGGAGCCCCTCGATGATCGTCAACCGCGACAGTCTCCGTAACCTTTTCGTCGGCTTCAACGCCGCGTTCAAATCGGGCCTCGACAGCCAGGCCGCCTCGCAATTCGCGCGGGTCTCGACCGCCGTCCCGTCGACGACGCGCGAGCAGGACTACGGCTGGCTCGGCAAGATTCCGAACGTGCGCGAATGGGTCGGCGAGCGCGTCGTGCATTCGATCTCGCAAGCCGGCTACAGCATCCGCAACAAGAGCTACGAGCTGACCGTCTCGGTGTCGCGCGTCGATATCGAGGACGACAATCTCGGCATCTACGCGCCGATGTTCACCGAGCTCGGCCAGGCCTCCGGCAGCCACTACGACCAGCTGGTTTTCGGCATGCTGAAGGGCGGCTTCGCGGGCGCCTGCTATGACGGCCAGTACTTCTTCGACACCGACCACCCGGTGCTCGACGCCAGGGGCAACGTGATCTCGGTCGCGAACACCGACGGCGGCGCCGGCGCGCCCTGGTTCCTGATCGACGACAGCCGGTTCCTGAAGCCGATCATCCTGCAGAAGCGCAAGACCTGGAACCTCGTCCGCAAGGATCAGGAGACCGACGACAACGTCTTCGACCGGCAGGAATACGTGTACGGCGTCGATGCGCGGCACAATGTCGGCTACGGCTTTTGGCAATTCGCCTGGGGCTCGAAGCAAGCACTGGATAAGGCGCATTACCGCGGCGCCCGCGAGGCCATGATGGGCCTGAAGGGCGACTACGACCGGCCGCTCGGCGTCCGCCCGAAGCTGCTGGTGGTGCCGCCGTCCCTCGAGGGCGAGGCGCTCGAGATCCTCAACGCCGAGCGCGACGCGGCCGGCGCCACCAATGTCTACAAGTCCACGGCCGAGCTCCTCGTCTGCCCCTGGCTCGCCTGAGGCCTTGTGTCCTGTCAGGGCCGCCGGCGCCGCCGGCGGCCTCGGAGAGGACACCGGTCCCGCACCACACGCATCGGAGACACCCCATGAGCGACGCGAAGACGCCGGATGCCGGCGACAAGGCCGAGCCGACCATCCGCATCATCTCGCGCGCCGCGCCCGGCTTTCGGCGCGGCGGCATCGCGCATCCCGCCGACAAGACCTATCCGGCTTCCAACTTCACGGTCGAACAGCTGGCGGCGATCGACGACGAACCGCTTCTGACCGTCATCTATGGCGACGGCGCGCAAGAACTGCTGGAGGCCGCCGCCTCGAAAAAGTCGCGAGCCCGCGCCCGCGCCTGACGATCCCGAGCGAAACGAAGCACGGGCAAAGCCGGCGACTCCCCGAAGGATAGTCGGGCGGGCTTCGGAGTAGGCGACGCCGGCGCGGCTCCGGCGAGGCAGCGGCCTTTACGCCGAGCGGGTGAGAGGCCCGCGCCAAATTTCTGGAGCATGCAATGCATCAGGGTCTGCCAGTCGTCGGATACCGCCCCCAAGGCGAGGCGGCGCTCGAGCTCGTGAACCGCAACAAGCGGATCGAGGAGGAGGTGCTGCGCATCCTCGACGCGCTCGCCCACGGCGACGATATCGACAAGCGCTGGCTGGCGATCGGCCGGACCCAGATCGAGCAAGGCTTCATGGCGGTCAATCGCGCCATCTTCCAGCCCGCCCGCGTCAGCCTGGAGGAGTGACGGCCGTGTATGCCACCGTCGCCGAC
Organism: Phreatobacteraceae bacterium; assembly: GCA_039808545.1. Lineage (GTDB taxonomy): Bacteria > Pseudomonadota > Alphaproteobacteria > Rhizobiales > JBDHTH01 > JBDHTH01. The sequence goes on from JBDHTH010000167.1 coordinate 4,931, forward strand.
ATGATCGACCGCTTCGGGGCGACCGAGATGCTCCGGTTGTCCTCGGTCGACGGCCCGCTGCCCGAGACGGTGCAGGAGCCGACCGTGCTGCGGGCGATCGCCGACGTCTCGGCGGTCATCGACACCTTTCTTCGCGCTCGCTACCTCGTGCCGCTGACGCCGCCGGGTGCGGACATCGTCCGCGCCGCCTGCGTGCTCGCGCGCTACGACCTCGCGATGGGCGGCGACCGCGAGCCCTCCGACCAGATGGCGCGCGACCGCGACCAGGTCATGGCTTGGCTGCGCAAGATCGCCGACGGTGACGTTCTGGTCGACCAGGCGGCGCCCACCGCGCCGGTGGGCAGCGGCGCGCGCACAGCCGACCGCGTGCCCATGTATGTTTCCGGGCGGGGGCTCTGATGCCGGCCGCCCTCGACCCGATCTCCGCCGCGGCCGCCGCCTTCGAGGCGCGGCTGCGCCCCTTCTTCACGAAGGAAAAATGGGAGTGGCATCTCGTCGCCTTCCCGATGGAGGTCGACGCCTTCAAGTCGCTCGTCGGGCACAAGACGCCGGCGCTCGCCTTGGCCTTCGTCCAGGCGAAGGCAAGCGGCGGGGGACGCCGCTACCAGGCCGCCTGCGGCTGGAAGCTGATGGTGATCGTGAAGAACCCCTCGCGCCAGGCCGCCTTTCTCGGCGATCGGGCCGGGCCCGGTCTCTTCCCTGCCATGATGGGCGCCGTGCAGCTCCTCAACGGCGCGACCTTCGACGGGCTCGGCACCGCCTTCTGCAGCGACGTCTTCAGCACCTACTCGGAAGGCTACGACAACCGCGATCTCGCGATGGCAACGATCGACGTCAGCATGACGGTCCAGCTCGGCGACGTCGCGGGACTCGCCGACGCGCCCGACTTCCTGCGCCTCCTCTCGGCCTTCGACGGGCCGTTCGGGGATCCTGACTCTCCAATCGACATGAGGCCCGCATGACCATGCTCACCCTGAAACCGGCCGAGGGCCGGACGGTGCCGCAGGAGGACGGCGAGCCCTGGCCCGCCGGGGGGCTGGCGGTCGAGCCGACCGCCTATATCCGCCGCCGTCTCACCGACGGCGACCTGATCGCCGCGGAGCCGAGGGTCGATGCCCGCGCGGCCGAGCGCCCGGCCAAGACCGGAAAGGAATCCTGACATGACCGTTTCGTTCTCGGAGATCCCCTACGACTGGCGCAACCCCGGCGTCTTTATCGAGGCCCGCCCGGTCTATGACGCGATCGGCCTCACCGAGTTCCCGGCCCGCGCCGTGCTCGTGGTGCAGAAGCTGGCCTCGGGCTCGGCCGTGCCGGGCCAGCTCTACACCGTGACGCGCGAGGCCGACGGCGCCGCGCTGTTCGGCCGGGGCTCGATCGGCCAGGAGATGGTCGCGGCCTTCAAGGCCAATAACCGCACCACCGATTGCCGCGCCATCGCGCTCGAGGATCTG
>JBDHTH010000168.1:0-6377 GCA_039808545.1 Phreatobacteraceae bacterium
GGCCGCTCGCTCGGCAAGGTCGCGGTGGTGGCCGGCGTATGCGAGGGCTTCATCGGCAACCGCATCTACAATGCCTACCGCGCTCAATGCGAGGCGATGCTGCTCGACGGCGCGCTGCCGCATGAGGTCGACGCGGCGATCGAGGCTTTCGGCTTCGCGATGGGGCCTTTCGCAGTCTCGGATCTCTCGGGGCTCGACATCGCCTGGGCCAATCGCCGGCGCAAGCAGGAGACGACGGGCGGCACGTCCGCCGACCTCCCGGTTCTCGAATGGCTCGTCGGCGGCGGCCGCCTCGGCCGCAAGAGCGGCGCCGGCTGGTACCGCTATGACGACGCCGGCAAGCGGATCCCCGACGAGTCCGTCGCCGCGCTCGTCCGGCGGGCGCGCAGCGAGCGGGGTATCGTCGGGAGGGCGCTCGCGATCGGCGAAATCCAGCGCCGTGCCTTGGCGGCGATCGTGAACGAGGCGCTCCTGGTGCTCGAGGACCGCATCGCCCAACGTCCGTCCGACATCGATTTGGCACTGGTCCATGGATACGGCTTCCCACGCCATCTCGGCGGCCCGCTTCATTGGGCGCTCCGGCAGGATCGCGCCGAGCTCGAGCGCGCCCTTGATGCGGCCGTTATTGCGGGAAGTCGCTACGAGCGGCGCGGTTATCTACGCTATGCGGAAAAAGATTAAGTTGGCTGTCCAGACGTCCTTCACGCAATACATTCTTACGCTGTTGTTTGGCGCGCCGCCTGTCTCGCCAGCACACCGATCGCCGTCATGATGACGCGGGCGAAGTTGAGGGCGCCGAGGCCGCCGACATCGCGCTCCGGCATGAACTCGACGAAGTTCATCGCGGCGATGCGGCCGCGACCGGCGGCGCCTTTGATGAGGTCGACCATCTGGTAGTAGTCGAGCCCGCCCGGGCAACGGCCGATGACGCCGGGTACAAGCGCGGGATCCATCACGTCGGCGTCGGTGGTGACGATGATGTTCGACCCTTCCGGGATCAGGTCGAGCGCCGCCTCGGCACCCTTCTTATGCAGCTCGTAGCCGGTGACGAAGCTGACTCCCCAGTCGAGTGCGTCCCGGTAGTCCTGCGGGCGGGCGGAGCCGATGCTGCGGGCGCCGACCTGGATGATGCGCTCGATATGCTTCATCTCGGAGGCGCGGCGCATGGTGGAGGAGAGGCCTTGCCGCTCGCCCATATACTCGTCGCGCCAGTCGATATGCGCGTCGAGCTGAAGGATGGTGTAGCGTTCGCCGCTATCGCCCAGCGCCTCCAGCACCGGGATCGGGATGGAATCGTCGCCGCCCAGCGTGACCGGCACCGCGCCCTTCGCGCGGATGGCGCGGATGGCGTTGCGGATGATCTCGCGGTTGCCGGCGCCGTCCGCCTCGTCGAAGGGCAGGTTGCCGCAGTCGACCGCCGCCAGCTCGCGGCTCGGAAACAGCGGGCCGCCGAGATCGAAGTCGTGATGCCAAAGATTGGCGGCAAGCGGCATCGTCGCCTCGCGCAGCGCATCCGGCGCGTTACGGCAATAGGCGCCGACCGCGCTGTAAGGGCTGGCGCAGGGCGCGCCGATCAGTGCGATCGGCGCCTTCAGGTCGTTCAGGTCGGAGCATGCCTCAAACCCCATGAAGGTCGAGGCGGTCGAGCCGAAGAGGGCGGCAAGGTCGGGTTTATCGGTCATGAGCGAAGCCTCGGAACAGGTGGAAGGACGATGGGCGGCGGGGCGAGGGAAGGGCAAGCGGTGCATGGCCTCAGCCGGTGCCCGCCTCGCCCGGAAGAGCGATGCCGCGCTTGCGGGCGACGGCCTCGACCATCGCCCATTCCTCGTCCCGCAGCTTGATGCCGTTGGCACGGTATTCGCGCTCGGTCGCAGCGGCGGCGGTGCCCGGCAGGCGCACCGCATCGAAGCCCTCGGCCGGGCGCGATCCTGTCAGCGTGGCGACCATCCGGTCGGCGGCCGCGGCGAAGGCAGCACGCGCCGCTCGATGTCGCGGCCTTTGCGGACAAGGTCGGCGGGCGTGTCGCGATGCGAGATGCGCTCGACGTCCTGCTCGATGATCGGCCCTTCGTCGAGGTCCGAGGTTACATAATGAGCCGTCGCGCCGATCAGCTCCACGCCACGTTCATGCGCCTGATGATAGGGCTTCGCGCCCTTGAAACCTGGCAGGAAGGAATGGTGAATATTGATGCAGCGGCCCGTGAGCTTCGCCGACAGGCCGTCCGATAGGATCTGCATGTAGCGCGCGAGCACCACGAGCTCGGAGCCATTCGATGCCGACCGAAGCTTGGCAGGTCATGCTCGTCAACAACGCAGCGCATCACGCCAGCTTCAAGGATATCGCGGAGATTTCAGACGCGGAACGGCAGTTCACCTTCGCGGTCAAGATCCGTGCGTTATTCTACCTCACCAAGGCGACAGTGCCGCACGTGAAGCCGAGCGCCCGCATCATCAATACGGCGTCGATCAACGCCGACAAGTCGAACGCGGCGCTTCAAGGAATTCCGTTAAGCTGCCTGCGGTGAGCGCGATCTCGCGCGCCCTAAGGCATCAGGATCCCGCCGTTGACCTCGAGCGTCTGGCCCGTGACATAGCCGGCTAGGCGCTCGCTCGCGAGGAAGAGGTAGGCGCCGACGCAGTCGTCGGGCGCGCCGATGCGGCCGAGCGGAATGCTCGGCAGGAAGTCTTCCAGCATCTTCGGGTCGGTGTGACGGTCGTGGAGCGGCGTCTGGATGAAGCCGGGCGCCACCGCGTTGACGCGGATATTGTCCGGCGCGAGCTCGCGGGCAAGGCCGCGCGTCATTGTCGCGACGCCGGCCTTCGCGGCCGCATAGCCGATCGTGCCGGGGCCGCCGCCCATGCGGGCCGCGAGCGAGGTGGTGTTGATGATCGCCCCGCCGCCTTGGCGGCGCATCAGCGGGATTGCGGCCTGGCAGCTCGCGAAGACGGCGTTGAGGTTGAGGTCGATCACCTGGCGGTAGAAGGCCGGCGTAACCTCCGTCGTCGGCACGCGGCCAAGGATCGAGCCGGCATTGTTGACGAGGAGGTCGAGCCGCCCGAGCCGCGCGGCGGCTTCCTCGACGACGGCGGCAGCGACGCCGTCGGCCGCGACGTCACCCTGCACGACGATCGCGGTGCCGGCCGCCGCCGTGATGCGGGCACGAAGCACCTCCGCCGCGTCGCGGCTGGCATTGCAGTGGATCGCGACCGCCATCCCGCAATCGGCGAGCGCCAGGCAGAGCGCGGCGCCGATTCCGGTGCTGCCGCCGGTCACGAGCGCGCCGCGCCCGGCAAGGTCGGAAAAGGCGTCGCGCCACACGCCCATCGGCTCAGCCCTGCGCGAGATAATCGTGCACGATCGTACCGGGCACGAGCGTGAAGTCGGCGCGCCAGTAGAAGCCTTTCAACGGCTCGATGACCGGCAGGCGGAAGACGGGCGCTTGCACATTGGCACGCAGCTCCACCGAGCATGGGCCGCCCCAGCATTCATGCACCGTCACGTCGGCAAGCCGGCGAGCCGTGAGCTGGCGGATCGCCGGGCTGCCGTCGATATGATCGATCGCCTTGAGGTTGAGGTTCAAAGCGAAGTCGAAATGCGCCGAGAGCTCCCTGGGCTCGGCGCGGCGCTGCTTGTAGGCGAGCGTGCCGGTCAGTACGTCGATGCCGTTGCGCTCGACCTTGCCGACGATCAGATCGCCGCGAAACTCCAGCGAGGGCTTGGCGAGCTTCTTGGGCTGGCCGTGGATCTCGCGGCCATGCACGACGCCAACCTCCGATGAGAGGTAGAGATAGGGCGAATAGGCACCGGCGCGGCCGTCCGGAAGCCGGGCGCCGAACATCACGTTGCATTCCTGGTAGGGGCCGAGCCAGTCGGTGTCGTTCATCTTGTAGATGTGCGCGCCGACGATATCGCCGATCGGCGCCAGCGGCGGCGGCAGGATGAAACGGATCGCGTCCGGATCGGTACGGTAGTAGAGCGTCAGGATCTCGGCGTCGCGGAACGCAAACGGGAAGGGCGGCACCGTCGGTGCGTCCCACGGCGTCGTGAAGCCGCCGGCCGCGATGTCGTCGAGACTAGGGCGCGTCAGCCCGAAGCGTGTCTCGCGTTCAGGCCGAGGGTTTTCGTCGTCTGCCATTTTTCCCGCCGAGATCCGCGTTTCCGCCCTGCGCGCCGTAGCCCGGCGACGCCATCTTCGTGGTGTTGAGCACGTGCTCCATGTGCTCGCGCATCGCCGCACGCGCCGTCTCGCTGTCGCGAGCCGCCAGCGCGGCCAGGATGCGGCGATGATCCGCGATGCTGAGGCGGATCACGGCCTCGTTCTCGGAGGCGGTCTTGCGGAATTCGAGGCCAAGCACGTTCATGCTGCTGGCTGCACGCGCCAGGAATGGATTTGCGGCGATACTGGCCATCATCTGGTGAAAGCGCGTATCCAGCACACGGTATTCGGCCGGATTTCCGACGACCAGCTCCTGCGCGTCGATCAGCGCAGCGAGGGCCGCAAGGTCGTCGGGCGTCACGACCTTGGCGGCGAGCGCCACGATCTCGCCCTCGATGAGCTGGCGGGCATGGTAGAGACTGTCGACCTCGACCTTGTGCAGGGTGAGGAAGAAGGACAGCGGCTGCAGCAGATCCGCGGCCTCGAGGCCCGAGACATAGATGCCGCCGCCGTGATGGGAGCGGATGACGCCGAGCACTACCAGCGCGCGCACGGCCTCGCGCACGGTCGGACGGCTAACGTTGAATTTCTCGGCGAGATCACGTTCGCTCGGCAGGCGGTCGCCCGGCTTCAGATCGCCGGCCTTGACCAGCGCGAGCAGGCGGTGGACGACCTTCTCGGAGGCGCCCTCTCGGGATATCGGTTCGACATTGAGCCGGACGGCTTCCATCTTCGCTTCGCGCCCTCGGCGGCAGGCTGCCGTTGCAATCCTCAGGATCCATGCTCGACCGTCGCAAGACTCCCCCACCATGGGGGGGATTGTCAAGTGGCCTGACCTATTGCTAACACGAAGCGACGCTTGCGATCACCCCGGTCCAGCCTGCGAGAAACCCGATGCGCATCGCCCGGATCACGCCGTTCATCCTGCGCTATCCCGACGATAACGATTTCAGCCGATACCGGATGACGATGCTGGTGCGCGCCGAAACGGAGAGCGGCGTCGTCGGCTGGGGCGAGGGCATCGCGATGTGGCCGGAAGCCTGCAAGGCGGCCGCGCTGATCGTTACCGAGGGGCTGGCGCCGCTGGTCGCGGGGCGCGAGATCACGGTCGACGAGGCGTTCGCGGCGATGCGGGCGCATCTGTGGTGGTACGGCGAGGGCGGCGTCGCGAACTTCGCGATGAGCGCGATCGACATGGCGCTGTGGGACATTGCCGGCAAGGAGGCGGGGCAGCCGCTCCACGTCCTGTTCGGCGGGCTGAAGAAGCGCAGCCTGCCGGCGAATGCCTCCTGTCACGTCAACAAGGCAACGCTCGACGACTGCGTTTCGGAGGTCGCGGGGTTCTTTGCGCGGGGCTTCACCTCGGTGAAGCTGGGCTTCGCAAAGAAGGGCCTGTCGCGGGTGGGTTTCGACCCCGAGGTGGACGTCGAGTTCATCCGCCTCCTGCGCCTCGCGCTCGGCGCGGAAGCTGAGATCCTGGTCGATGCCGGCAACGGCGTGCATTGGGATCGGGAGACCGCGATCCGCACGGTGCGGCGCATGGCCGAGCACGGCATCGGCTGGATCGAGGAGCCGTTCCATCCGTCCCGCATCGATGACCATCTCGCGCTGAAGGCCGCGGTGCCCGTGCCGATCGCCATGGGCGAGCGGGAATGGACGGTCGCGGCCTATGAGCGGCTGATGGCGACCGGCGCCGTCGACTGGCTCGGCGTCGATCCGGCGCGCGCGGAGGGTATCAGCGGCTTTCGCGCCGTGGACGCGCTGGCGACCGCGCGGGGCGTCGGCATGAACGCCCATGCCTGGAGCACCGCGATCACGACCGCCGCGAGCCTGCATCTGTCGCTGTGCTCGACGCAGACGCGGATCTTCGAGCTGAAGCCGTTTCCGGTCGTGGTGCAGACCGAACTGGTTCGCGATCCCATCTGGCATCGCAATGGCCGAGTCCACGCCCTCGACGGGCCCGGCCTCGGGATCGAGGTCCGCGAGGACGTTGTCGAAAGGTACGCGGTCTCATGAGGACGCTGAACGGGCAGGTCGCGCTGGTCACCGGGGCCGGACGCGGCATCGGCGAGGCGACGTGCCATGCGTTGGCGGCGGCCGGCGCGCGGGTGGTCGTCGCGGCGCGAAAGCTGGCCGATGCCGAGCGCGTCGCCGAGGCCTTGCGCGAGGCGCCGGGGCAGGAGGCGATCGCGGTCGCCTGCGACATGAGCGACGGCGCATC